>NZ_JBUEQR010000010.1:0-11741 GCF_054968985.1 Streptococcus sp. 1F3
GAAAGAGAGAACCAAGTTCGTCCTCTCTAGGTGTTAGCTTTTCATCTACCCACTACAGTTGACAAAGAGCCACTTTTATAAAAGAATAAAAATAGATAATGGAGCCGGTGGGAGTCGAACCCACGTCCAAACACCTGCTAACTTATTCGTCTACAACCATAGGTTATGTATTGGTTTAACCTCTATGCGACACATAACTCAAGCCCCATACAAGCGATTCAGTGTATCTCCTTTAGAACTTACTGACACAGTTCTAACGTAGCTTGCTCATTTAAGACTAGATAGCAGACACAAGCAATCCGCCACTAATCACGCAGGCAGGTTATTAAGCTGCTAATGCGTAAGAATTTGTATTTTTTGCAGTTATATTTAACTGGCGTTTTACATCCGCTAGATGAGTTGCAGAACAAGCCTCATAATGCCTGTCGAATCCGTAACGACCCCTTCATTAAAAATACTGTATCAGTATATCAGATTAGAAAAAAAATAGCAACAGATTTTAGTTTTCTATTTTCAGAATTATAGGATTTTATGGTAGAATAATGGTATGTATAAATTTTGGCAAAAAACCTTTCAGATACTCAGTATTCTCACGCTCATTGCAAGTATTTTTCTTGTTTTCTGGCTCTATAAAATTGGCATTTTAAACGACCAAAACGTCCTAGCCAATACGATTAGAAGCCACGGAGCATTTGGGAGCCTAACCTATGTTTTCATTCAGATTATTCAAGTAGTCTTTCCGATTATCCCAGGAGGTGTGACAACCGTTGTTGGCTTCCTTGTCTTTGGGCACTGGTGGGGCTTTGTCGTCAACTACATTGGCATTTCAATCGGGAGCATCATTCTCTTTTGGTTAGCGCGAAAATACGGCAAAGCCTTCTGTTTGCTTTTTATGAAAGAAGAAACCTTCTACAAGTACGAAAGTAAGATTGACAATAAGAAGAGTTATGAAATTTTCTTCATTCTCTGTATGCTATCGCCCGTCTCACCAGCTGATATTGTGGTCATGATTACAGGATTAACCAGTATGAGTTACCGCAAATTCATCACCATTATCCTCCTGTGCCGTCCCATCTCCATCATTTCTTATAGCTTCTTCTGGATTTACGGTGGTCAATGGCTACAACAATTTATAAAATAAAAACACTTCGTTAGAATGTTACATCACCCCCAAAAAAATTAGAGCTCAACTCTCGTTTTTCGGGACGATAGATTATCTAACGAAGCGTTTTCTTATACTCAATAAAAATCAAAAGTAGACTAGCTTTCACAATGAAGAATTGTGAAAGGTTGGAAATGAGAGTAGCACCGCTCATTTTCTTATAATCATAATCGAAGTCGAAGGGAGAACGAGCCTTCACCAAGGCAAGTTGACCGAGTATCCTTTTGATTTTTAAAGAGTATTATTTAATCCCCAAGGCAATACGCGCATAGCGACTCATTTTTTGTACAGTCCAAGCTGGTGACCAGACTAGACGAACATCTACTTCTGTCACCTCTGGAATGGTATCTAAGACATCATAGATCTGATCTGTAATCAAGTCCGCTAAAGGGCATCCCATGGTTGTTAAAGTCATATCAATTTCTGTTCTTCCATCTATGAAACGAATTTCATAAATCAAACCAAGATTGATAATATCAATTCCTAATTCAGGATCAATGACTTCTTCTAAGGCATGGAAAATCCGTTCCTGAATTTCGTTCACTTGTTCTTCTGTATAAGCCATTGATAATATCTCCTACTATTATGTGTGATATGGGCAATTTCACAAAAGCCATTACTGGAAAGCGAGTAGTAAAATACTCTACAGATCCTGCCCACTATCTCGTTTCTTGGTGAGCGTTAAAACGGTTCTTCGAACATGCTCGCTTTTCCATTTCTGGGCGTGTGTTAGAAACGTCCACTGGACTTTTCTAATCCTCAATAAAGTCACGCAATGGTTTGCTTCTGCTTGGATGACGGAGCTTGCGAAGGGCTTTGGCTTCAATTTGGCGAATACGCTCACGGGTGACATTAAAGACCTTCCCGACATCTTCTAGGGTGCGCATTTTTCCATCATCAAGTCCAAAGCGGAGACGAAGGACATTTTCTTCACGATCGGTAAGAGTGTCCAACACTTCGTCCAATTGCTCACGTAGGACGACCCGGGTGGTATAATCTACTGGATTTTCAATGACTTCATCTTCAATAAAATCACCCAGATGGCTATCGTCTTCTTCCCCAATCGGTGTTTCAAGAGAAACAGGCTCCTGAGCAATCTTTAAAATTTCACGAACCTTATCTGGGGTCATATCCATACGTTCAGCAATTTGTTCTGGTGTTGGATCCTGACCTAATTCTTGCAACAAATTACGCTGTTCACGAACTAATTTATTGATTGTTTCTACCATGTGCACCGGAATCCGAATAGTACGAGCCTGATCCGCAATAGCACGGGTAATAGCTTGACGAATCCACCATGTTGCATAGGTCGAAAACTTGAACCCTTTGGAATAATCAAACTTGTCAACAGCCTTCATCAAACCCATATTTCCTTCTTGAATCAAATCCAAGAACTGCATACCTCGACCGACATAGCGCTTAGCAATCGAAACAACCAAACGGAGATTGGCTTCTGCTAGGCGTTGCTTTGCTTCTGGATCACCCGCTTCTACTGCAAGCGCCAATTCTTGCTCCTCCTCATTAGTCAAGAGGGGGACAACCCCAATTTCTTTCAAATACATACGCACCGGATCGTTGACTTTGGCAGAGTTGCTCCCCAGTAGCTCCTCATCTGTCAACTCAGGCTCTTCCTCTACCTGTAAGACGCGTGCACTTGGATTTCCGTCTTTATCTACAATCGCAATCCCTGCATCTTGAATCCGTTGCAAGAGATCATCTATCCCGTCTGCATCAAGCGTAAACGGAATGACTAATTGATCATTGATTGCGTCATCTGTTGCAGTTCCCTCTTTTTTATGAGTGCGAATAAAATCCGCTACCTGAACATCAAAAGTGGTTACTTCTTGTTTTTTGTCTTTTTTTGCTGTCATAGTTACTCCATGTTTCTTTTATATGCAATAAGTTGTGCCAACTCATCTAGTGCCGCGTCAGTATTGCCCATATGGACTTGTTCCCGAATGACACGTGACTTCTGCTGATTTTCTCGTTTCAGCTGTTCCTGCTGACGTCGCCTTTCTAATTCTTCAAGCTCGCTCCTGCCTATTTCTTCTGGTAACTTTTCCTCCAAGACCTGGTACCAAGCCCGTTGAACCTGTTCAGTTTGCTGCGCCAAGTCATAGGCTGTTACCTCTCCATGTTCTTTTAATAAACCAAATAAAACCTGTAATTCTGGTGTAAAGAAGAAAAAGTCCTCCTTCAATCGGTAATCATTTAAGATATAAGGATGGGTCATCATGCGATTGAGCAAGTGGTTTTCCGTCCGGACTAGGCTTGATAAGCGCACTGTTTGAGGCAATTCAATAAGCGACTGTTTCCTCGTATTCCCTCGCCCTTGCGCTATTTGGCTGCGTTCTTCTCGTTCATGCAAGCGCAGGTGATTGACTGCTGCCTCTACCTGACCATAGTCAAAATCAGGCAATAGGTCCGCCACTTTGTAAATATAGGAATTTTGAGCAGTAATGGACTTCGTCTTAGCAATAATCGGTGCGATTTGGTCAACAAACTCAATCTGCCCTTGCAAATTATCAAGATTTGCAGGTCTAAGATATTGAATCAAAAATTCCACATCACTAATCCGACTGCTGGTCAAGACTTGATGCAACGTTTCCTCCGAATGCCTTGCTAAAAACTCATCTGGATCCAAATGATCGGGTAGACTGACAATTTCCACTTGAAAATCCTGCAATTCATCCAGTGCCTTTGCTGTTGCTGCCTGCCCTGCTGCATCTCCATCATAGGTCAAAACCACTTTCTTACAGAACTTGGCTAAATGCTGGACATGCTCTTTCGTCAATGCCGTTCCCATTGAAGCAACCGCATTATCAATACCAGCACGATGAGCCGCAATCACATCCATAAAGCCCTCCATAAGGTACACCTCATGGCTTTTTTTCATGACTGCCTTAGCTTGGTCTAGATGATAGAGTTCATAACTTTTATTGAAGATGGCAGTGCTTCTACTATTCTTATATTTTGCCAACTGCTTATTGCCAATATCCCGTTGCTGCCAAATACGACCAGAAAAGGCCAAGATACGACCATATTCATCGGTCAAAGGAAACATAATTCTACTCTGAAAAGCATCATAGATAAGATTATTTTCAGCAGGATTGAACAAACCTGATGCAAGCAAGTCCTGCTCCTCAAATTTAGCAGACAAATGCCTATAGAGATAATTTTGTTCATGCGGGGCTAGGCCAATCTGAAAATGCTTGATGACATCATCTGTCAGTCCACGATGATACAGATAACTTCTAGCTTCCTCCCCCATCTTGGTTGTCATTAAGAGGGCATGGTAAAATTTCCCGGCTTCGGTATGAATATCAAAGAGTACCTGATGAGGATGTTTGCGATGTGCCTGTTCCACTACTTTCTGCTGTTCTAACTGAATTCCAGCTTTTTCAGCTACCAGCTGGACACTCTCAAGAAAGGGAATCCCACGATATTCTTCGATAAACTTAAAAACATCTCCTGACTTCCCACATCCAAAACAATGGAAAAATTGCTTTTCTTCAACTACATTAAAGGAGGGGGTTTTTTCCCCATGGAAAGGGCAAAGACCTAAAAAATTGCGACCTGTTTTCGCCAAGGAAATGACTTCACCAATTATATCGACAATGTTGACTGCCTGTTTAATTTCATTGATTTTCTCTTTCGAAATCATCAAGTCACCTCCTTCCAGTGCAAGGTACCAGCCATTATAACATGTTCTATTTTATACTAAAATTGTAAGATTGTAAAATTTCCAAGCCAAAATACTTGTAAAAAAAACCATTTCAGCATATAATGAAGAATAGTAATTTTTATGAAAGGACATATTTGGGATATGTTAAAAGATTTAAAAGCATTTTTACTTCGTGGTAATGTTGTTGACTTGGCAGTCGGTGTCATCATCGCGAGTGCCTTTGGGGATATTATTACATCTCTAGTAAATGATGTCATCACACCACTTTTCCTAAACCCAGCTTTGAAAGCCGCTGGTGCAGAAAAAATCGCTGAACTTAGTTGGAATGGTGTTGCCTACGGTAACTTCTTGAGTGCTATCATCAACTTCGTCATCGTTGGTACTGTTCTCTTCTTCATCGTCAAGGCAATGGAAAAAGCACAAAGCCTTACTAAAAAACAAGAAGTTGCTGAAGAAGCTGTTGCTACTGGACCAAGCCAAGAAGAATTGTTGGCTGAAATCCGCGATTTATTGAAAAATAAATAATTAAAAAGAAAAGGCAGGATAACCTGTCTTTTTTGCATGCCTTCCACTAATATCCTCATTTCGTTTACCTTTTATTACTTTGACAATCGTGGAAACTACGTTTCCTTATTTCCAACTTCCAATCATCTTCTAGATGATTTGTGGAAACTACGTTTCCTTATTTCCAACTTCCAATCATCTTCTAGATGATTGGAACTCGCTTTGCCGTACTCTACGATTGTTACTGACTATCGTCAGTACGATTTCCAACCTTCAACAGTCATTAGACTGTTGAAGCAGCCTGCAGCTCCTTGCCTAGTACTAAAAGTAAACCAAACAACTATATCAATATCCGGTATCATTTATATAGCGCTTTCGTTTTAAAATAGAATGTAAGAATAAAATGCAGATATTTCAGTTTTAGCCGGTTACAGCTTGTCTACTGTTCGATATAAACCAAGGATTCTAAAACTGAATACTTCCCGCATAGCCTAATAGCACATAAAGAATCAACCATAAAGAGAAAAAGCAAAGAAACAGCATTCTAAAAATGACAATCGGCTTTTTTTCATCTACTGGACGGGTCTTTATCCAATATAACTGTAAAGCAACAAATAAGAGCAACAAGCCTAATTTAACAAGCATATCCAATCTCCTACATTTGATTCGGTAAAATAAGAAAAGCGAACAATATGAGCAGAGCTACCATTACAAGAATTTCTGTAGTGTAATACCTCAACCTCTGCCTATTCTTTCTTGTATCATAACTTACTAGAACAATATAGATAAGCAAGAAAACAATCATGCCCAAGCCTAATAGAGTATAAGCATCAATCACCAATCCAGTATACTGGTCATATAAATCCATAAGAGGATGATGAACTTTAGCAACTCCTTCCTTGCTAAATAATTCCTTTAACCGCTCTTGAATTTCCTCATAAGAATGACCTGTCATAGCTAAGTGAGCTATACTACCACTGACAAAAGCAGCAGCATATGAAGAACCTTCAACCCGAATAATTTGATTTTGCAAGGATAAAGCTTCCTGAGAATAGGGAGCATAGTAGGCATTGTCCACCTCTTTTAGGATTAGTAAAGATTCATTAAATACTCCTACACCTATCACCCCTGGTAAGCTAACCAATGGATTCACATACTCTATATCCCTCAGATCATAAACTGGTGTTACTAAAAATCGCTGTCCCTCTACGAAGTTCCTAACCTTTGCTTTCAAGCTCGGTGGCAATTCTTTTAAGACCATACTGATATTTAAGACGTCAACATCATCTGCTAAGGCTGCATCGATTGCTTTTTCAATATCCTGCACATGAATCTTCCCTTGATCATCTACCACCTTGTATGAAAAGATTTCAACATTAGGTGCTAGTCCCAACGTCAAGACATGGTTATCTTTAGCACCAATGATGCTAGCGACTTTCGTTCCATGTCCTATTTGGTCAAAACTAGACTGACTTTCAGCTATTTTTACATGCTTTACAACATTCAACTCCTCTTCTGCTTCTTTTGTTATTCCTGAGTCAATAATCCCTACCTTGACCTGCTTTTCCAGAGGAGTTTGAGGATTGATTTTCAAATAATATAAAGAAGTTCCCCAACCTGTATGCTGATGGTTGACAATAAAACCTGTATAATTTCCTATAAAATGTCCTTCAAATCCCTGTCTAAAATAGATAGATACTCCTAAAGTAGTAAGTAAAAAACATACTATAATCCCATTCAACCACTTTTTCATCAAATACCTCCATTTCTAAAAAAGGGAATAGGACTTCCCTATCCCCGATCTCTCACTCTGACTAATGAGAGTGCCAAAATGGACTATGGCCAATCCGAGGAGAACAATTCCGATATAAATCGGCTCTGCAGTAACGTAAATCTGGTTTTTTTATAATAGATTCATAGGTACACTGTTGGACAATTGCCATAGCAATATTACAATCAGATGTAATGAAATTTTCATATCCCCAGCCATTATCATCCAAACAATAAGGCAATCCTCCTCCAGCTAGTACTGCATCTGACTGCTCTTGACTTTTATCAATATAGACCATACTCAATGGTACACGAATATGCTTCAAATCCGAGCCTTCTTTTAAACAATGCTGAATCATTGACTTGATTTTAGTAATCTCTTCCTTATCTACATTTGGAAATACCTCATCTGGTAGACGTACGATTTCCTCCAAGGAATACAAAGGTTCTTGACGAGCTTCTATTTCTTCTATTTGTTTTTCAAAACGCATCTGTGCCTCTGACATTTCACTCATGATTTCAGAATGAGCATGATAATCCCCATCATCTGCTCTTGTACTAGCTAAAGGGAATGATAGAATAAAAACATAAAGAATACAAACAACTAATAATCTACTTATCCTTTTCATAGTAGACTCCTTTCTTAAAATACATTTTATTTGTACCCGATTACAAATAGAATGTATCATACTTTTATAAAAACATCAATATCTATTGCAAAAAAAGAAGTTGGATTTTCCAACTTCCCTTTATTTTATTTTTTCTCATACCCATTCGGGTTCTTAGACTGCCAATTCCATGTGTCACGGCACATGTCCTCTATTGTCTTTTCTGTTCTCCAATGGAGTTCATCAAGAGCCTTGTCAGCATTGGCAAAGCAGGTTGCCACATCACCAGGTCGACGGTCGACAATCTTGTAAGGGACAGGCACTCCGTTGACCTTTTCAAAAGCTTGTACAAGCTCAAGTACACTGGTTCCCTGACCAGATCCAAGATTGTAGGTATAGACACCTCTGGTATCTGCAATTTTTTCTAATGCCTTGATATGACCAAGTGCTAAATCAACAACATGGATATAGTCACGGACACCCGTTCCATCTACCGTATCATAATCATTGCCAAACACACTCAATTCAGAACGTTTTCCAACGGCTACTTGGGCTATAAAAGGCATCAGATTATTTGGAATACCTGCAGGGTCTTCACCAATTAAACCAGACTCATGTGCCCCTATTGGGTTGAAATAACGCAGAAGCGCAATACTCCATTCAGGATCAGCTACTTCAACATCTCGAAGAATCTGCTCCAACATAACTTTAGTATAACCATAGGGATTGGTTGCACTAGTTGGCATGGTCTCAACCAATGGAGAGGGATTGTGAAGCCCATAAACAGTCGCACTAGAACTAAAGACTATTTTTTTCACACCAAACTCTGCCATCACTTCAACTAAGGCTAAGGTAGTCATAATGTTGTTTTCATAATACATAACAGGTTTTTCAACCGACTCACCAACTGCCTTATAACCTGCAAAGTGAATAGCAGCCTCAATCTCTTCTTTTTCAAATACAGTTCGAAGACCAGCCTTATCTGCTACATCCAACTCATAGAATATCGGAGCCTTCCCTGTAATTTCCTTCATTCTATCTAAGACTAACAAACTTGAATTGGATAAATTATCAACAATTACCACTTCTTTTCCTAGCTTTAACAATTCGACAACGGTATGGCTACCGATATAGCCTGCACCACCTGTTACTAAGACACTCATGAAAAACTCCTTTATATAAGTATGGATAAAGCAGAAAAAACAGCCTGAGAGCTGTTTTTCAACTATTAGAATTTTTTACGCTTACGAGCTGCTTCTGATTTGCGTTTACGTTTTACAGATGGTTTTTCATAGAATTCGCGTTTGCGTGTTTCTTGAAGAGTACCAGCTTTAGTAACCGCACGTTTGAAACGACGAAGAGCATCATCAAGTGATTCATTCTTGCGTACAACTGTTTTTGACATTATTTTCACTCCCCTCAATTTCAAAGTACACTCTATTATACTGCTATATGGCAACTTTGTCAAGATATTTTTGAAAAATGTCACACCATACGCATGAAAAATTTCTTCTCTCCTTTTGTACCTGGAAATAACTGCTTTAAACTTGGCATCTACCTTTGTACAAGCACCTTATCCGCGATTTCCAAATAATTGTGACAAATAATCCTCCAAATGGACAGAAATATAGCGTTGTTTACGGCGGTAACTCAGCTTTTCCTTAGGGAATGTCATCATTTGCAAGAGATGAAGGCAGACCTTACGAATAGCGTTTAGATTGAAGGTGGCTCGTTTATCTAAGGTTTGGTTCTTATCTTCTCGGTAAACCACATCTAACAACCAATGCAGGCTCTCAACCGACCAATGACCGCGAACAACCTGTGAAAATGTCTGCACATCACTCTTGAAACTGAGGATAAAGGAACGAACTTCTTCCGTAATGATACCGTCTTTATCAATGGTATTCTTAGTCATCCCAATCCCACGAAGGTTTTTCCATTTTGAGTGTCGTTGGCTCAGCCATTTCACATCGTGAGAAACCCAATAGTCCCTCACTTCAATCTGACTGCGTGCCTTTTCGATGGTCTGATAATACCAACCTTTCTCTGTCAACTTAGATAATAATTTGGCATCACTAAAATAGAGGTCAATATCCTCATGGAGATTGCCTTGATTTCCTTTGACCGCCAAGCAGTAATCCCCCTTACCGCCTATAATCACGTCCGCAATGTCTGTCTGGGTGCCAATCGTAACAACACTCTTACGAAGGTTTAGTTGACGCAAGAGGCGTGGAATGGCTGTGATTTCATTGCTTTTATCTTCAACTGCTATCTGACCAAGACTAATCCGATTACCCCGTCATAAGCAGTGACAATATGAGTAGGAGATTGGTGTTTTCCGCGGTTCCCCCGAATCGTTTTACCATCAACGGCAATCAATTTGGAAAAATCAGTTGTTTCCGAATTAGCTTCGAAAGACAGTTTCAGTTCTTTTAAGAAATCTGGATTGACCATACTCACAACACGTTCCAAGGTATCATGAGAAGGACAGCCAACACTCAAGTCAACGTAGTCTCCCAAGACAGACTCGTTCATTTCTATGAAATCTTCCATCTCTTTCCACGTTTCAACCCTGCCAATTGACAAACGAAAACTAAAAAGAGAATAGTAGATAAGGGATAGCGAATTTTCCAAGCTTGACGACTGTCGTACTCTTCTTTGCGTTCCTCAATGGATAAAAGAAAATCATTCATTATAGTTCACCTCTATTCTAGTCTACTACTTCGAGTGAGGTTTAGCATGATGTTCGATTTCTAAAAACAATATTTTCTTCATGCGTTTGACGTGGAAAAATGTTTGTAGTGTATCATTCGAAAGTGATTGTCCCAGTTAGGTCGAACGTAAAAATGTCCCGTCTGTTATTCTAAGTTAGAATGCAAAGGATTGAGTTAAGGATGACAAAAAGACCCACTCAAGTAACACAGCTCTAAAACTGCGACTGTCCAAGCGATTTTTAGCGTATGGTTTTGGAACCATTCGAAACAGCACAGCTCTAAAACACACTAGAAATAATTAAAAAACTAGCAAAAGTTTTGGAACCATTCGAAACAGCACAGCTCTAAAACTTTTCATCGACAGCTAAACCGTCAAGCTTAGTTTTGGAACCATTCGAAACAGCACAGCTCTAAAACTAACTTAAATAATTCAAAAAACTACCAATAGTTTTGGAACCATTCGAAACAGCACAGCTCTAAAACAGCTGTGAAAAAAGTTTTGGAAGATTCTTTGTTTTGGAACCATTCGAAACAGCACAGCTCTAAAACATAAATTGACCTATTTTACTATCTAATTTAGTTTTGGAACCATTCGAAACAGCACAGCTCTAAAACAGCACCAGAATTTTTAAGGTTATTGATAATGTTTTGGAACCATTCGAAACAGCACAGCTCTAAAACCTCGTAGACAATTTTGTCTAGAACATTTCGTAATCGCGCCATTCATCCCAGCTAGACTTCAGCCTCAAATAATTCCATTTCTTTATCTTAATTATACCTTAAACAGCTTGTTAAATCAATACTTACAAGCATATAATATGAGGTTTTATCTTTCAAAAGCAACAATTTCTTAGTCTAAGTCGACAATCTCCCCCCTCTCCCCAAGGGTAGTTTTACGCCCTTGTTTCATTCAGCTTACTCTTTTACCTAATTAGTTGGGCTTACCACTGGTATACCGATTTTATCTACTTTCTAAAAATAGAAGTATTGATGTGTCATAAGCTGTAACGATACTCCTTAGACTTCCTTTCCCCTCTACGTAACCTTGAATAGCTTATTTTTTAGTGGGCGGTCATATCATTTCCATGTCTGACTTTCTTGAAAACCAACTACCCTATCACTCTGACAT
This sequence comes from Streptococcus sp. 1F3, assembly GCF_054968985.1. Lineage (NCBI taxonomy): Bacteria > Bacillati > Bacillota > Bacilli > Lactobacillales > Streptococcaceae > Streptococcus > Streptococcus sp. 1F3. Next base: position 11,573 of record NZ_JBUEQR010000010.1, read on the forward strand.
TTTCTTATCCATTCAGAGATAGTCACTTTACTTACAGAGTAGTACTTCATTTTGAACTGCTCCCTGTCAAGTGGACAATGAAATAATAAAAGATTTAAGCGACGGCCTTGTTCCTCATTTCAAGAGGTGCAAGGCCGTTGTTGCGCTCTTGAAAACGGTCATGGTTGTA
>NZ_JBUEQR010000011.1:0-8031 GCF_054968985.1 Streptococcus sp. 1F3
TTCAACAGTCATTAGACTGTTGAAGCAGCCTGCAGCTCCTTGCCTAGTACTAAAAGGAAACGAAACAACTATATACTCTTTGAAACTCAAACTCAGACTTTGGAGACCGGCAATCAAATGGTCATGTGCCTATCTTTGTATTCCAGCGCTTTCATTTTAAAATAGAATGTAGACATCAGTTGAAGGAAACCAATTCCCACCTGCAAAATTGAAGCTAGAACAGCTGTCTATCTTTCTCACACATAGTTTAGGGCATGTTCCAAGAGAATATAGTTCGATAACTTATAAAAAATTGTAAAGAATGATTGGAAGAAATATGCGTTTTAGAATGATATTTCATTGAGGAAGCCAAGCGATTTGTGGTAAAATAAGAGGGATACGATATAGGAAGTCGACAGAAAGGTCGGAGCTTTTCCGATTGTTGATGTTCTTTTGAGAATGAGTAGGAAAGGATGCAATGATGAAAATTACAGAAGAAGAAGTTCGTCATGTGGCTAATTTGTCAAAGTTGGCTTTTAATGAGGAAGAAACAGCAGTTTTTGCAACAACCTTGAGTAAGATTGTTGAGATGGTAGAGCTGTTGAATGAAGTGGATACGACAGGTGTTCCTGTCACCACGACGATGGCAGCATGCAAAAATGTAATGCGGGAAGATGTTGCCCAAAAAGGTGAGGTCAGAGAGGAACTCTTTAAAAATGTTCCTGAGTCCCATCATCATTTTATTAAAGTTCCAGCTATTTTGGATGGGGGAGGAGACGCCTAATGACTTATAATCACTATTCAATTGATGAGTTGCACAACCTTCTCTCCAAGAAAGAAGTGTCAGTTGTTGAATTAACTAAGGCGACTTTGGAGGATATCAAAGAGCGTGAAGAAGCAGTCGGTAGTTTTATTACTGTTGCCGAAGAAGAGGCATTGGCTCAGGCAGCTAAGATTGATGCGAAAGGAATTGATGCAGATAATCTAATGGCAGGAATTCCGTTAGCGGTGAAGGACAATATTTCCACCAAAGGAATATTGACAACAGCGGCATCTAAGATGCTCTACAATTATGAGCCAATTTTTGATGCGACTTCTGTAGCGAAGGCCTATAAAAAAGATATGGTCGTCATTGGGAAAACCAACATGGACGAATTTGCCATGGGTGGCTCAACCGAGACCTCTTACTTTAAAAAGACGAAGAATGCCTGGGATCAGACCAAGGTACCGGGTGGCTCATCAGGTGGTTCTGCTTCAGCTGTGGCGTCTGGTCAGGTACGCTTGTCGTTGGGGTCTGATACAGGTGGCTCTATTCGTCAACCAGCGGCCTTTAATGGTGTGGTCGGTATGAAGCCAACCTATGGAACAGTTTCTCGCTTTGGCTTGATTGCTTTTGGTAGTTCTCTGGATCAGATTGGACCATTTTCACCAACGGTTAAAGAAAACGCTCAGTTACTCAATGTGATTGCAGGTCATGATAGCAAGGATGCAACATCAGCTCAGATTGAGGTGGCAGATTATGCAAGCAAGATTGGTCAAGATATCAAAGGAATGAAGATTGCCCTTCCAAAAGAGTATATCGGAGAGGGGATTGACCCACAAATCAAGGACTGTATTTTACAGGCAGCAAAACATCTGGAGAGCCTAGGTGCAGTAATTGAGGAAGTCAGCCTACCACATAGCAAGTATGGCGTAGCTGTTTACTACATCATTGCTTCATCGGAGGCGAGTTCAAACTTGCAACGTTTTGATGGAATTCGCTATGGTTTCCGTGCAGAAGATGCGACAAACCTAGATGAGATTTATGTTCATACGCGTAGCCAAGGCTTTGGAGAAGAGGTGAAGCGCCGGATTATGCTTGGAACCTTTAGCTTATCATCTGGTTATTATGATGCTTATTATAAAAAAGCTGGACAGGTTCGTAGTCTGATTATTCAGGATTTTGAGAAAATCTTTGCTGATTATGATTTGATTTTAGGGCCAACTACTCCGACGGTTGCTTATGGCCTTGGAACCTTAAATCAGGACCCAGTTGCCATGTACCTAGCTGATTTGTTGACGATTCCTGTCAACTTAGCGGGTTTGCCAGGGATTTCGATTCCTGCTGGGTTTGTAGAGGGGCTACCAGTTGGTTTGCAATTCATCGGACCAAAACATAGTGAAGAAACGATTTATCAAGTGGCAGCAGCCTTTGAGGCAACGACAGATTATCATAAGCAACAACCAGTGATTTTTGGAGGTGAAAATCAATGAATTTTGAAACCATTATTGGGCTAGAAGTCCATGTTGAACTAAATACTCATTCAAAAATTTTCTCTCCTTCCTCTGCGCATTTTGGAGAGGATCCAAATGCCAATACCAATGTGATTGACTGGTCTTTCCCTGGGGTCTTGCCGGTCTTGAATAAGGGAGTTGTAGAAGCAGGAATTAAGGCGGCTTTGGCTTTGAATATGGCGATTCACCAGCAGATGCACTTTGACCGCAAGAACTATTTCTATCCAGACAATCCTAAAGCTTATCAAATTTCTCAGTTTGATGAGCCGATTGGCTACAATGGTTGGATTGAGATTGAGTTAGAAGATGGCTCTACTAAGAAAATCCGCATTGAACGGGCACATCTGGAAGAAGATGCAGGAAAAAATACCCACGCAACAGACGGTTACTCTTATGTTGACTTGAATCGTCAGGGTGTACCCTTGATTGAGATTGTTTCAGAAGCAGATATGCGTAGCCCAGAAGAGGCCTATGCCTACTTGACAGCATTGAAAGAAATTATCCAGTATACAGGTATTTCAGATGTGAAGATGGAAGAAGGATCGATGCGGGTCGATGCCAATATCTCCCTTCGTCCGTATGGTCAAGAAGCATTTGGTACAAAGACTGAATTGAAAAACTTGAACTCTTTTAACTATGTAAAAAAAGGGTTACAATATGAAGTGGAGCGCCAAGCGAAGATCTTACGTTCTGGCGGTCAGATTCAGCAGGAGACACGCCGCTATGATGAGGCAACGGGAGAAACGATTCTGATGCGTGTCAAAGAAGGGTCAGCCGATTACCGCTATTTCCCAGAGCCAGACCTACCCTTGTATGAGATTGAAGATAGTTGGATTGCAGCAGTTGCTTCCACCTTGCCGAAGTTTCCAAAGGAGCGACGTGCAGACTATATGGCACGCTTGGGCTTGTCAGCCTATGACGCTGGTCAATTAACGGCGACTAAGACCTTATCGGACTTTTTTGAGGCAGCCATTGCACTTGGTGGCGATGCCAAACAGGTATCGAACTGGTTGCAAGGCGAGGTCGCTCAGTTCTTGAATGCGGAGCAAAAGACCCTATCAGAGATTGCTCTTTCACCAGAAAATCTAGTTGAAATGCTTGGCTTAATTGCAGATGGAACGATTTCGTCTAAAATTGCTAAAAAGGTCTTTATACACTTAGCTAAAAATGGTGGCTCTGCGCGTGAATACGTGGAAAAAGCTGGCTTGGTACAGATTTCAGATCCAGCTATCTTAGTCCCAATTATTCATCAAGTCTTTGCGGATAATGAAGCGGCTGTAGCTGATTTCAAGTCTGGCAAACGCAATGCAGACAAGGCATTTACTGGTTTCCTAATGAAAGCAACCAAGGGGCAAGCCAATCCACAAGTAGCGCAGCAATTATTGGCACAAGAATTGCAGAAGTTACTGGACTAATTGCTAGTGTTTCTAGCAGGTTCTTTGTTGGAGGGCTATGAGCAGGAGATTTTCTCTTGTGGTTGTTATAGTTGTAGTACTAGGCAACGAGCTGCAGGCTGTACTGGAGTACGGCAAAGCGAGTTAACGAAGTAATAAAAGTTAAACTAAATGAGTATATTATATTCAAAGAAAATCAAACAGAAACAAGGATAGGCAATCGAAGCTAGAACATGGTTTCTTTTTGCAGAGAAAATGAGGCTGGGACAAAAGTCCCAGCCTCATTTTAGGCTTACAAGCTACTTTCTCTTAGGGTTAGTTGTGTTCCCAATTTGACCATACGGGGGTGGTAGGTCGCAGGTCTTTTGAGCATGGTATCAACTAGATCAACAGCCTGAATCCCCATTTCTTCGGTAAAAACGGTGATACTGGATAGGGCAGGATATACCTGTTTGGTAATGGCTGTGTCATTAAAGGTGATGAGTTGGACACGATCAGGAACGATGATTTGAGCTTCCTGCAGGGCGCGGAGGGCCCCGACTGCCAGACTATCATTTGCAATGAAAAAGGCGGTCGGTAGGTCATTTCCCAAACTGTCAATCGCTTCTTTCATCAGTTGGTAACCTGATTGGCTACTAAAGGAACCCGTAAAGACAAATCGTTCTTGGTAGAGACCGTGATCAGACAGGTATTGCTTAAAGGTTCGGAGCCGTGGGTCTAACAAGGTCATTTTCTTATCATAGGTTTCTTCTTGACCTGCAATCATCCCAATTTCTGTAATCCCTTGCCCAAGATAATGGTCGATGACCTGAATAACAGAGCGATTGAAATCGGTTGTCACGCAGGAAAAACCATCTGCTAGGGTATCGAAATCTACAAAGACCAGTTGTTTGTGCTGCTTTGCTAACTTGGTCATTTGCTGCTGGCTGAATTTTCCAATAGCAATCAAGGCATCGACTTCTTTGAGCAGAGGTGAGGAAATATCATGAAAGCAACGAATGATGTCATAGCCTAGTGCAAAGGCGTGTTGTTCCAAGCTAATCCGAATAGAATAGTAGTAGAGGTCGTCTAATTCTTTGCTTTCTGTATACCATTGCAGGATCCCAATTTTTCGCGTGCTACTGTCTATCTGTTGCTTGGTCAAGTGTTTGGTATAGCCTAATTCTTGGGCGATGGCAAACACCTTTTCCCGCGTATCAGGACTGACAGACAAGCTCGCATCCTCTTTCAAAACACGGGAAATCGTTGCAGTAGATAACTGTGTTTTTTGTGCAATATCTTTTAAAGTAACCATCATTCTTCTCCTCAATTCTCTTTCATTATACCATACTTTGGTGGAAACAATAGATTATAAAAGAATTTTTAGTAAAATTTACTAAAAATATTGACAAATGGCTCAAATCAGTTTACAATAAAATAAAAACGGTTACAATGGAGGATTGTACATGAACACAATAGAACTTCAACAGGCTTTTGAGGAGATTTTTGGGCAAGAAGCGGATGCGACCTTCTTTTCCCCAGGGCGGATTAACTTGATAGGAGAGCATACAGATTATAATGGTGGACATGTCTTTCCTGCTGCGATTACTTTAGGAACCTATGGTGCAGCCCGTAAGCGTGAGGATCAAGTATTGCGTTTTTACTCTGCTAACTTTAAAGACCTTGGTATCATCGAGGTGAATATGCAAAACTTGGTCTATGATAAGGCAGATAATTGGACTAATTATGCTAAGGGGGTCTTACACTATCTACAAGAAGCAGGACATAGAATTGATGCTGGTCTAGACGTTTTTGTCTATGGTACAATTCCAAATGGGTCAGGCTTATCATCATCTGCTTCCTTAGAATTATTGATTGGGATTATTGCTGAAGAATTGTTTGATCTGGACTTGAGTCGCCTTGATTTGGTTAAGATAGGCAAGCAGACGGAGAATGAATTTATCGGGGTTAACTCAGGTATCATGGATCAGTTCGCAATTGGTATGGGAGCAGACCAACGGGCTATTTATCTAGATACCAATACACTTGAATATGAATTGGTGCCACTCGATTTAGGAAATCATGTCATTGTCATCATGAATACGAATAAGCGTCGTGAATTGGCAGATTCGAAGTATAACGAGCGACGGGCAGAATGCGAAAGAGCACTTGAAGAACTAAATGCTGTTTTAAACATTCAGACCTTGGGTGAGTTAGATGCACAGACTCTCGATGAGTATAGCTACCTGATTCAAGATGAAAACCGCATCAAGCGGGCTCGCCACGCTGTTTGGGAAAATCAACGGACCTTGCAGGCAAGACAGGCCTTGGAAGCGGGAGACTTGCAACAGTTTGGTCGCTTGATCAATGCTTCTCATGTATCTTTAGAGCATGACTATGAAGTGACAGGTCTAGAGTTAGATACCCTAGCACATACAGCATGGGAGCAAGACGGTGTACTTGGCGCACGTATGACAGGTGCTGGCTTTGGTGGCTGTGGTATTGCGATTGTTGAAAAGGATAAGGTCGAACGCTTCCTTGAGAATGTTGGACAAACCTATACAGATATCGTGGGTTATGCACCGAGCTTTTATATTGCTGAGATTGCAGCAGGTTCCCGCGTTTTATCTAGAAAATAAGTAGGTAGAGTGAATGAGAAGAAGTATACTAGACAGGTTTGTAGACGGGGTTATTTCAGAGAGTGACTATGGGGAACTCGATCGGATCTATCTCTGTAATCGGATGATGGCACTGGTCGGTGAGGCAGGAGTGGAAAGAGAAAGCCATGCTGAAACTATTGTAGAGGCCAAGGATGAGTTGGTTGCCCTTGCTGTTGAAAATGGTCTTATCGGTGGCTTACTTGAAGAACAAGAAGTGCTTGGGGCAGTACTGATGGATTTTATTACGCCGTCTCCTAGTCAGGTCAATCGGCAGTTTTGGGATCAGTATGAGATTCAGCCAGATCAAGCGATTGCGGATTTTTATGACCTTAGCAAGCGCAATGATTATATTAAGATTAAGGCGATTGCAAAGAATATCTATTATCAGGTACCAACAAAATATGGTGATTTAGAAATTACGATTAACCTGTCCAAGCCCGAGAAGGATCCTAAAGCGATTGCAGCTGCGAAATTAGCAGAAGCTTCGGATTATCCGAAATGCCTTCTTTGTATGGAAAATGAAGGATATCAAGGACGAATCAATCACCCCGCCCGAGCCAATCATCGGATTATCCGCCTGGATTTGGGAGAAGAAAAGTGGGGCTTCCAATATTCACCGTATGCTTATTTCAATGAACATGCAATTTTCCTACATACAGAGCATGTGCCGATGGCGATTAGCCCAAAAACCTTTGAACAATTACTCGATTTGGTAGACTTGTTGCCGGGTTACTTTGTGGGGTCTAATTCAGATTTGCCAATATCAGGTGGGTCCATCCTTAGCCATAATCATTATCAGGGAGGACGGCATTGCTTTGCCATGGACAAGGCAGAAATAGAGCAGAGGCTAACCTTTGCAGGTTTTGAGGAGGTGAGTGCAGGTCTTGTCAGATGGCCCATGTCAGTGATTCGTCTGGCTTGTGAAGACAAGGCTCGTCTCGTAGAACTAGCGACTAAAATTTTGGAAAAATGGCGGACTTACTCTGATGAAGCAGTACAGATTCTCGCCTCTTCAAATGGTGAGCCCCACCATACGATTACCCCGATCGCACGGAGAAGAGGGCAGCAGTTTGAGCTGGACTTGGTCTTGCGTGACAATCAAACGTCTGAAGAATTTCCAGATGGGATCTACCATCCTCATCCAGATGTACAGCACATCAAGAAAGAAAATATCGGTCTGATTGAGGTGATGGGGCTTGCTATTTTACCGCCCCGCCTTAAAGATGAATTGCAGGAGGTGGAGGCTTTTCTACTAGGAGAAGTGGATCAGGTTGCAGACTACCATCAAGACTGGGCAGATAGGTTAAAAGCACAGCATTCTAAGATTTCTCAAGACAATGTAAGCCAGCTTGTTCGCACTGCAGTCGGTCAAGTCTTTGAAAGGGTTTTAGAGGACGCTGGTGTCTATAAGCGAACACCAGAAGGTCAAGCAGCATTCTTGCGTTTTGTGGAATTTGTCGGTTTGACAGATACTAGCCAATAAAATCCATAAGGACTAGTGGAACATATCTTAACTTTGAGAGCAACAGACTATCATGTGAACAGCTTGAAATAGAGAAGGTTTCCTCTTTAATAAGTAGGAATCTAGCGAAATGAGCCAATAAATAAGTCTAACATAAGGACGACAAAAGAAAAATACAGACAGATGGCTTTTTGGGGGATGAAACAGACAAAACCCGACTAGCTAGATAGCACGCCAAACGCATGAAACTGAAATAGTTTCAGAAAAGGTATGTAAGCGATCT
>NZ_JBUEQR010000011.1:8203-13362 GCF_054968985.1 Streptococcus sp. 1F3
TTCGTCCTCTCTAGGTGTTAGCTTTTCATCTACCCACTACAGTTGACAAAGAGCCCTTTTTTTTGAGCAAAGGGACTATTGTCCCAGACTCCTTTTTCTTTTTTGAAGAGTTTGAAACAGTTGCTGTTCTAACTCCAGTTTTAGACTTTTCCGCTATGGAAAGAGCCTGTCTAGTTTCTAGCACCATTACGGTTTAAGACGGTGCAACATCCTTGGGAATGGAATAGCTTCACGGATATGTTTGGTTCCAGCGACAAAGGTGACCATACGCTCAATACCGATGCCGAATCCTGCATGGGGAACGGAACCGTATTTACGGAGATCAAGGTAAAATTCGTACTCTGACTTGTCCATTTCAAGAGCTTCCATCTTAGCAACGAGGGCATCATAATCGTCCTCACGGACAGAGCCACCGATGATTTCACCATACCCTTCTGGTGCGAGAAGATCCGCACAAAGGACACGGTCTGGATTACCCGGAACTGGTTTCATATAGAAAGCCTTGAAACTAGCTGGATAATTGATAACGAAGGTCGGCACACCGAAGTAATTTGAAATCCATGTCTCATGGGGAGAACCAAAATCATCACCATGCTCCAAATGCTCGTAGTCTGTCTCTTCATCTGCCTCATGCTCTTGAAGAAGACTGATTGCATCATCGTATGATACACGCTTGAACGGTTCTGCGATGTACTTTTTCAAACGTTCTGTATCACGTTCTAAGGTCTCAAGCGCCTGCGGTGCACGATCTAAGACCCCTTGAATCAAGGCTTTGACATAGGCTTCTTGTAAATCAAGTGATTCTTCATGATTTAAGAAAGAATACTCCGCATCCATCATCCAGAACTCGGTCAAGTGACGACGAGTTTTGGATTTTTCTGCACGAAATACGGGACCGAAGTCAAAGACACGACCGAGTGCCATAGCCCCTGCTTCTAAGTATAGTTGCCCGGATTGACTGAGGTAGGCAGGGGTTCCAAAATAATCTGTTTCAAAGAGTTCTGTCGAATCTTCTGCTGCATTTCCAGATAGGATGGGGCTATCAAACTTGATAAAACCATGTCGATCAAAAAATTCATAGGTCGCATAGATAATGGCATTACGAATCTGTTGAATCGCTACCTGCTTACGTGAGCGTAACCAGAGATGACGATTGTCCATAAGGAAATCTGTCCCATGTTCCTTGGGCGTAATTGGATAATCTTGAGACCCACCGATTACTTCCAGATCTGTCACATCTAGCTCGTAACCAAATTTAGAGCGCTCATCTGCCTTGACAATTCCTGTCACAAAAACAGATGTTTCTTGGCTGAGTTTTTTAATCATATCAAATTTAGCTGCTCCGTCTTCCTCACCAAACGCTTCAATAAAGTTTGGCTTAAAAGCAACTGCTTGGAAAAAAGCTGTCCCATCACGAAGTTGTAAAAAAGCTAATTTACCCTTCCCTGATTTATTAGCTATCCAAGCTCCAATCCTTACCTTCTCACCAACGTAGTCTTTGACATCAATAATCGATACTAAATCTTTAGACATAATTTCCCTTTTCTTCATCATTTTATTTTCTCTTTGACCTAGCCCTATCAATCTGTATGGGCGTAGGGAGGAGAAGCTCTGATAGAACTCCACCTCTAAGTGTTTGAACGTTCAACCTCAAAATCATAGCAACTGTATTCACCACCCAACAAAAGGTCTAGGCATCAAACACCTTATACTATAAAAACTTTAGGAGGTTGCTACTTGTATCCCCTAGGATCACTTTTATACACTAGCTATATAAAAGTCACATACAAACGTGCTTGCAGCTAATCGCCTAGCTTGCTTATTGAGTTTCCATAAAGGCTTTCAGACGTCTAACAGCTTCTTTGAGAGTATCAAGATCTGTTGCATAGCTGAGGCGGACATTTTCTGGTGCACCAAATCCAGCACCCGTAACCAAGGCAACTCCTGCTTCTTCCAAGATGGCTGTTGTAAAGTCAGTCACGTCAGTAAAGCCTTTCATTTCCATGGCTTTTTTGACATTTGGAAAGAGATAAAAAGCCCCTTGTGGCTTGACCACTTCAAATCCCGGTACTTGAGTAAGCAAAGGATAGATGGTATTAAGACGCTCTTCAAAGGCTTGGCGCATACGCTCCACTGTATCTTGTTCACCGCTCAAGGCTTCAATAGCTGCGTATTGAGCGACCGCTGTTGGATTGGAGGTCGTTTGTCCAGCAACCTTACTCATAGCAGCGATAATCTCTGCTTCACCCACTGCATAGCCAATTCGCCAACCAGTCATGGCATAGGTTTTGGATACCCCGTTGATTACTACTGTCTGTTTGCGAATGGCTTCAGATAGACTGGAAATCGGGGTAAATCTATGACCATTATAGACTAAACGTCCATAAATATCATCTGCCAAAATGAGAATATCATGCTCAACTGCCCAATTGCCAATTGCCAACAGCTCATCCCTACTGTAAATCATACCAGTCGGATTAGAGGGCGAATTGAGTATCAAAACCTTTGTCTTATCTGTCCGAGCTGTTTCTAGTTGTTCCACCTGTACCTTAAAGGCATTGGCTTGTGTAGCCTGAACAAAGATTGGAACACCTCCAGCCATTTTGATTTGGTCTGCATAGCTCACCCAGTAAGGAGTTGGAATCAGCACCTCATCAAGCGGGTTGATCACACTCATAAAAAAGGTATAGAGGGAGAATTTTGCCCCTGCTGCCACTGTCACTTGATCGGGGGGAACAGGATAACCGTAAAAGGTCTCAAAATACCGGCTGATAGCCGCTTTTAACTCTGGCAAACCACTTGCAACCGTATAAAAGCTAGCACGCCCATCCTTGATAGAAGCAATCGCTGCTGCTTGGATATTTTCTGGCGTAGTAAAGTCAGGCTCTCCCAAAGTTAAGGACAAAATATCCCTACCTTCTTCCCTTAAGCTCTTAGCACGCGCTCCCGCAGCCAAGGTAACACTCTCTTCCATTTCGAGCACTCGTTGTGATAACTTCATAGTCCCTCCTTGCTCAATAATTCCCCATCTTTAAAGGCAATGGTATAGTAGGTCTGCCCAGATTTGACTTCCCAAATCGGCTGATTCTGAAAGGAACCAAAGGTTACTTTTTGAATCTCACTAGCCCCATTTTCTTTCGCGATGGCTTCGGCTTCTTCTTGAGAAATACCATCTCTAGCCTCATAAACGAGAATATCTGAAGAGGCTTCTGGTATCAATACGAAAAGATCCTCTTCTTCCTTATTTTTTCCAGCCACACTATAATAGCTCGTCTCCCCATTGTAACGCATCACCTTAGAAATAGAGGTGATCCCTGCATACTGACTTGCAACCTGCTCTGCCTGTTTTCGTCCCACTAAAAAAGGACGTGCGGATACTTCCAAAACATACAAGATAGAAAAAACAATAACCGATACTAGAACAAATACTCCCATGAGGGTTTGCTTGCCAAGTGTCATACTGGATTTATTGGTGCGATTTCTCATTTTTGCCATAATAGGATTATTATACTATAGATTGGTTCAGAATGCCATTTTTTCTGATAATTTGTCTGAATTTTTTTAATAATCCTGCCCATCTTTCCTCCTATTCCCAAAGGTCTTCTTCTTGCAGTTCTATCTAATTATTGCTACACTATCTCTATGAAAGAAAATGTAAAAAAATCCTTAGAAAACAATCAGGAAGCCCTGCATAGTCTCATCATTCTTCATCGAGCTTCTAATACCATCTACAAGAAAGAACTTGAAACCATCAAAAAATACAATCTAACCATGGGACAATTTGGAGTATTAGAGGCCCTCTACAACAAGGGCAACCTCCGGATTCAAGAATTGATTGAGAAGTTACTCAGCACATCTGGTAACATGACAGTCGTCATCAAAAATATGATTCGAGACGGTTATATCACCCGAATCTCAGATCCGAGTGATAAGCGTGCCTACCTCATCAGCTTGACCGATTTAGGTCGGGAAACAATCGAAGCGATTCTTCCTGAACATTATGAGAATATTGGACAAATTTTTGAAATCATTAGCCCCAAAGAACAAGAAATCCTAAATGCTATTTTAAAAAAGTTTAAAAGATAATGCGAAACTATTGCTAATTAGTGATATTTTTGATATGCTACTTGTATCGCTTTCATACATGCCGATTTCCATGTCACTCTGAAAGCATATTCGATTTATAAAGGAGACCATACTTATGGCAAATGTATTATTTTTAGTTGGTTCACTTCGTACTGGTTCATTCAGCCAGCAAATGGCGCAAGAAGCTGAAAAGTTTCTAGACGGAAAAGCAAGCATCACATATCTAGACTACAGCCAGGTTCCTGTCTTTAATCAAGACCTTGAAACTCCTGTCCTGCCTGCTGTTGCATCAGCACGCAAAGCTGTTGAACAAGCTGATGCTATCTGGATTTTCTCACCTGTCTATAACTACAGTATCCCAGGTCCAGTCAAAAATATTCTTGACTGGCTCAGTCGTTCCCTTGACCTATCCAATCCCAAAGGTCCCTCCATTTTGCAAGATAAATTGACTACGGTCTCTGCTATTGCAAATAATGGACACGAGCCACTCTTTGCTGCCTACAAGGCACTTCTTCCATTTATTCGTACACAGATGGTCGGTGAATTTACCGCTTCATCTATCAATCCAGAAGCATGGGGAAGTGGGAAATTAGTCCTTTCAGAAGAGACCCTCGCCCGGCTAGAACAGCAGGCAACCGACCTCCTTACTGCGATTGATAAATAGTAAAAAAACAGCTTCGTTGCCCAAACATGTATCCAGTAAAAAATCACGACCTTCCTGTCCTCATCTTTGAGTATGACTCTCTGCTTGCGACAGTCAACAGACTATACTGGTATAGCAAAACGGGTAACGGACGCTATCAGCAAGCAATCCAAGACTAATACTCAATAAAAATCAAAAGTAGACTAGCGTTCACAATTAAGAATTGTGAAAGGTTGGAAATGAGAGTAGCACCGCTCATTTCCTTATAATCAAAGCCGAAGGGAGAACGAGCCTTCACCAAGGCAGGTTGACGATGAACTGCTCCCTGTCAAGTGGACAATGAAATAATAAAAGATTAGGCGACGGCCTTGTTCCTCATTTCAAGAGGTGCAAGGCCGTTGTTGCGCTCTTGAAAACGGTCATGGTTGTA
>NZ_JBUEQR010000012.1:0-16533 GCF_054968985.1 Streptococcus sp. 1F3
TTTGAAAACTTTAAAAAACGCATTTTGATTGCTTTAAACGTAAAGAAAGAGAGAACGAAGTTCGTCCTCTCTAGGTGTTAGCTTTTCATCTACCCACTACAGTTGACAAAGAGCCCTTTAAAAAACGCATTTTGATTGCTTTAAACGTAAAGAAAGAGAGAACCAAGTTCGTCCTCTCTAGGTGTTAGCTTTTCATCTACCCACTACAGTTGACAAAGAGCCAGACAAAAACACCTGCTTGCGGAATCGTTTTGTTCTAAAGCGATTTCGTAAACAAGTGTTGCTTTCACATCTGATGAGTGTTACCGCCGGAAAATCCCGGCGGTAGACCAGAGCTAGACTAAGAATGCGACTGCATTCCATCATCGTAACACTCAACAAAATTGATGATCTTATACAAGTTCAATAATTGCCATTGGTGCAGCATCGCCACGACGTGGTTCAGTCTTCAAGATACGAGTGTATCCACCATTACGTTCTGCATAACGAGGAGCAATTTCAGAGAACAATTTTTGAAGAGCTGTCGTTGCTGTATACTTATCAGTAGCTTCATCATAGTTTTCTGATGCGATTTCGTTGCGAACAAATGCTGCTGCTTGACGACGGGCATGCAAGTCACCACGTTTACCAAGTGTAATCATTTTTTCAACTGTTTTACGGATTTCTTTTGCACGAGCTTCAGTTGTAACGATTGATTCGTTGATCAAAAGATCTGTTGTCAAGTCACGAAGCATTGCTTTACGTTGTGAGCTAGTGCGTCCTAGTTTACGGTAAGCCATGTATTCCTCCTTTTATTTATCTTTTTTCAATCCTAAACCAAGGTCAGCCAATTTAATTTTGACTTCTTCAAGACTTTTGCGTCCAAGATTGCGTACTTTCATCATTTCTGGTTCGGTTTTTTCTGTTAAATCAAATACAGTATTGATACCTGCACGTTTCAAACAGTTATATGAACGAACTGACAAGTCCAATTCTTCTATCGTACGATCCAACATACGATCATCTGATGCTTCTTCAGCTTCTTTCATCACTTCTGCTGATTTTGCCACTTCTGTCAAATCAGTAAATAGACCTAAGTGCTCCATCAAAATACGTGCCGAAAGACCTAAAGCATCTTCTGGAATAATTGTCCCATTCGTCATGATTTCAAGCGTTAATTTATCAAAACCATCGTTGCTACCAACGCGAGCTGGCTCAACTTGATAATTCACTTTCTTCACCGGCGTGTAGATAGAATCTACTGCAAGTGTTCCAACTGGCGCATCATCTTTTTTATTCCCTTCAGCTGGTACATATCCACGACCTACATTCACTGTCATGGTAGCTTTGAAGCTTGCACCTTCACTAATGGTAAAGAGATAATGGTCAGGGTTAACAATTTCAATATCACTGTCTGTCAAGATGTCTCCGGCAGTGATTTCTGCTGGACCTGTAACATCAAGTTCTATCGTCTTTTCGTCTTCGACATAAGATTTTACAGCAATGCCTTTGATGTTCAAAATAATTTGCATAACATCTTCACGGACACCTGGAACTGTGTCGAATTCGTGTAATACACCATCAATTTTAATAGACGTTACTGCTGCACCTGGTAGTGAGGCAAGAAGTACACGACGAAGTGAGTTCCCAAGAGTTGTTCCATAACCACGTTCTAATGGTTCCACAACAAATCTGCCGTAATCTTTATTTTCATCAATTTTTGTTATAGTTGGTTTTTCAAACTCAATCATTTCTTACTCCCTCTTAAACGAAAAGCTGTGTATCGTTAGTTGATTATACACGGCGACGTTTTGGAGGACGAGCACCATTGTGTGGTACAGGAGTCACATCACGAATTGCTGTTACTTCAAGACCAGCGGCAGCAAGAGCGCGGATAGCAGACTCACGACCTGAACCTGGGCCTTTTACTGTAACTTCAACTGATTTAAGACCGTGTTCTTGTGCAGATTTAGCAGCTGCTTCTGAAGCCATTTGAGCCGCAAATGGTGTAGATTTACGAGAACCTTTAAAACCAAGAGCACCAGCTGATGACCAAGCAATCGCATTACCATGCACATCAGTAATCATAACAATAGTGTTATTAAATGTAGCGTGAATGTGTGCAATACCAGATTCGATATTTTTCTTCACACGACGCTTACGTGTTGGTTTAGCCAATTTTTCTACCTCCTATTTTATTTTTTCTTACCTGCAATCGCAACAGCTTTACCTTTACGAGTGCGAGCGTTGTTTTTAGTATTTTGTCCACGGACAGGAAGTCCACGACGGTGACGAATTCCACGGTATGAACCGATTTCCATCAAACGTTTGATATTCAAGTTTACTTCACGACGAAGGTCGCCTTCAACTTTAATCGCATCTACTTCACGACGGATTGCATCTTCTTGATCAGAAGTCAAGTCTTTTACGCGAACATCTTCTGAGATTCCAGCAGCTGCAAGAATTTTTTTAGATGTTGCAAGACCGATTCCGTATACATAAGTCAATGAAATAACTACACGCTTGTCGTTTGGAATATCAACTCCAGCAATACGAGCCATTTTTTCTCCTTTCTATCTTATCCTTGACGTTGTTTGTGTTTTGGATTTGCTGGGCAAATTACCATAACACGACCATTACGACGAATAACTTTACAGTATTCACAAATTGGTTTGACCGATGGTCTTACTTTCATGTTTAATCCCTCCAAGTATTTCGACTATTTAAAGCGGTATGTGATACGCCCACGTGTCAAATCATATGGACTAAGTTCAACCGTTACGCGATCGCCGACCAAAATACGAATGTAGTTTTTACGGATTTTTCCTGAAACAGTTGCCAGAACTTGGTGTCCATTTTCTAACTCAACAGTAAACATAGCATTTGGCATGGTATCAACTACCTTACCTTCAATTTCAATCACATCTTCTTTTGCCATGCAAAAGTATCCCCCTCTAAATTTCGATTTGATGTCCTCTGAACACAGAGGTAACAATTATAAGTCAGACTAAGCTATTCTATCATTTTCAGCAAGAAAACGCAAGCTAAATCCCCTATTTTATTGCAATTTTGATAGAACTTTTTCAATATCAGAAAAGACGATTTCAATATCTTGATCACCTTCAATATCGTGTACTAAACCTGCAGCACGATAGTGTTCAATAATCGGTTGTCCTTGGGCAATATTGACTTCTAACCGACGCTTAACAGATTCTGGCTTATCATCTTCACGTTGGTAGTAGTCTTTTTCATCGTAACCCTCTGCAGGTGGATTAAAGACCTTATGGAATGTTTCTCCTGTTTCACGATGAATGATCCGTCCACTGAGACGCTCTACCAATTTAGTTGGCTCAATCTCAATATTGATAACCCCTTCAAGCTCAATCCCAAGATTTTGCAAGGATTGATCTAAAGCGTGTGCTTGTTCAATGGTACGAGGATAGCCATCTAATAAGAAACCTTTTTCCTTGATATCCTCTTGCGCCAAACGCTCTTTGACAATACCATTTGTCACTTCATCAGGTACCAAATCGCCTTTATCCATATAGGATTTTGCCAATAGGCCTAGCTCTGTCTGATTTGCGATTGCTGCACGGAACATATCACCTGTTGAAATATGTACAATATCAAATTTTTCAATAATTTTTGCAGCTTGCGTTCCTTTACCAGCACCTGGCAAACCCATAATTAAAAGATTCATGATAAACTCCTTATTTTGTTTTCACATAAATTTGCCACAATGGACAAACTTATCCAAAAACAAAATAGAGAGGCTGGGCATAATATGCTCAGCTTCCTATTTTTTATCATCATTCAACGATGAGCTACAGCGATGATCCGGTTAGAATACGAACAGCGTCCTTCTTCTATCCCTTATCGCCAACTGTAGGATAAATCGCCTATGACGTTTTGCTCTCTATTTCCATGAATCCGACATATTTTCTCTTGAGCAAGTATCCCTCTAACTGCTTGATTCCCTCAATACTTGTCATAATGACGATAATCAAACTTGTACCGAGAAAGGCAATCTTTGAAGTAAGCCCAAAGACATTTTGCGCAAGGATTGGCAACAAAGCAACGAATCCTAAGAACAAGGATCCAACTGTCGCAAGACGCATCAGTAATTTTGAAAAGTATTCTTCTGTTCCTTTACCTGGTCGTACTCCATGGATATAAGCACCACTCTTTTGGAGATTTTCTGCAGCTTTTTCTGGATTCACCTGAACAAAACTATAGAAGAAGGTAAACAAAATAATCAAGATAGCGTAGACAATCATCCCTTTGATTGTAGAGTAATCAAAGTATTCCCGAATACTGGACAGCCAAGAGATGCTTCTATTCTGGCTTGCAAAGAATTGGAGAAGCGATGTTGGAATGGCTGTGATAGAGCCAGCGAAGATGACTGGAATAACTCCTGCCGGATTTAACTTCAGTGGCAAATACGAACTAGACGGTGCCCCTTGAGCACGTTTTGTGTACTGGATTGGAATTTTATACTCTGCTTGTTGTACAAAAGTTGTAAAATAAACAATTGCTAAAACAGCTACCAACAAAACACCAACAATCAGCGCAGATTCTGCTAACCGATTTGCTTCAATATTGACAAAGCGATCAATGTAAATATCATGAATCGTATCGGGTAGTGATGAAATAATTCCGGCAAAGATAATCATGGAGGTTCCATTTCCATATCCTTTATCCGTAATTTGTTCACCTAACCAAGTTACAATCGCTGAACCAGTCGTCAAAATGGCTCCAATAATGAGATAGGTCTTCCAATTCAAGGGCATGACCGTCAGTCTAGCACCAGACAAGGCATTAAAACTCGCAGTAATTCCGACTGACTGGACAAAAGCCAGAATCAAGGATATATAGCGTGTTGCCTGATTCAACTTACGCCGACCAACTTCCCCTTGCTTGCCCCATTCCACAAATTTAGGAACGAGATCCATCTGCATCAACTGAACAATAATCGATGCCGTGATATATGGGCTAACACCTAATGCAAAGATTGAGAAATTACGCATTGCATTTCCTGAAACCAAACTCAACATATTCAAAAACGGAATATTTGATAAGGCTTCAAGACTTTTAACGTTCACTCCTGGAACCGTGATGTGCGTTCCCACACGAAAGACAAATAAGATAAAAATCGTAAACAAGATTTTTGCACGAACATTCTTTACCTTAAGTGCATCTTTTAATAGTTTAAAAAACATAGGTCACCTCTCTTAGATGACTTCTACTGAACCACCTTTGGCAGTGATAGCTTCTTCAGCTGATTTAGAGAATTTCGCTGCTTTCACAGTTAATTTTTTCGTTAATTCGCCATTACCAAGAATTTTGATTCCTGATTTTTCAGCTTTAACGATACCAGACTCAACAAGCACAACTGGTGTTACTTCTGCACCATCTTCAAAAGCGTTCAATTGGTCAAGGTTAACAATCGCATACTCTTTTGCGTTGATGTTTGTGAATCCACGTTTTGGAAGACGACGGAACAATGGAGTTTGTCCACCCTCAAACCCTAAACGTACGCCACCACCGCTACGAGCTTTTTGACCTTTTTGTCCACGACCTGAAGTCTTACCGTTACCTGATGATGTACCACGACCAACGCGGTTACGAGTTTTACGAGAACCTGTAGCAGGTTGTAATTCATGAAGTTTCATTTATTTTCTCCTTATGTGTAAAATGCTAGCGCCTTTAGGATGGGTAAGGCCTCACCCTAAAAACTCGCCTATACAAAATGGACAGCAAGTCGCAAAGATTTCTCTAAGCGACTTCGTCATGTGTTTGCTTCGGAATAAGACGTAAAATTTCGTCCTGTTTCCTACTTCACTTCTTCAACAGTTACCAAGTGAGAGATTGCGTTGACCATTCCAAGAATAGCAGCGTTATCTTCTTTGATAACTGAACTGTTTAATTTACCAAGTCCAAGGGCAACAACTGTCTTGCGTTGTTCTGGTTTGCGACCGATTGGAGACTTAGTCAAAGTAATTTTAATTTGAGCCATACTATCCCCTTTCTTATGCTAAATCAGAAACTGAAATGCCACGAAGTGCAGCCACTTCTTCAGCACGTTTCAATTGTTTCAAACCTTCAACTGTTGCACGAACAATGTTAATTGGTGTGTTTGAACCAAGTGACTTAGATGTCACATCAGCGACACCTGCCAACTCAATAACCGCACGAGTAGCACCACCTGCAGCGACTCCAGTTCCTTCTGCAGCTGGTTTCAACATAATGCGGGCTCCACCAAATTCTGAACGAACTTCGTGAGGAATAGTTGTACCAACCATTGGTACTTCAATCAAGTTTTTCTTAGCAGCTTCAACTGCCTTGCGGATCGCTTCTGGTACTTCTTGAGCTTTACCTGTACCGAAACCTACACGACCATTACGATCACCAACAACCACAAGAGCTGCAAAGCGAAGACGACGTCCACCTTTAACAACCTTTGTAACACGGTTGATGGCTACTACGCGTTCTTCAAATTCAACTGCGTTATCTTTAAATGCCATTTCTTAGTGTCCTCCCTATTAGAATTTCAATCCGTTTTCACGAGCTGCTTCAGCCAATGCTTTCACACGCCCATGATAGAGATATCCACCGCGGTCAAAGACCACTTCAGAAATACCTTTCGCCACTGCACGTTCAGCGACGAGTTTACCTACAACAACGGCTTGTTCTGTCTTAGTACCTTTTGAAACTTCTTTATCAAGAGTAGAAGCGCTTGCGAGCGTTACACCCGCTACGTCATCAATCACTTGAGCGTAGATGCCTGTATTAGAACGGAAAATGTTCAAACGTGGGCGAGCAGCAGTTCCAGAGATTTTACCGCGGACACGACGATGGCGTTTTTGGCGGATTTTATTTTTATCTGGTTTTGAAATCACAATTTTCACCTCTTAATTATTGATCATATCTGTACGAGATATGTCGGAATATAATGCACGATGTGGAAAAACCACTCGTAACCATTATTATTTACCTGTTTTACCTTCTTTGCGGCGAACAAATTCACCAACATAGCGGATACCTTTACCTTTGTATGGCTCAGGAGCACGAAGGCTACGGATATAAGCTGCTGTTTGACCAACAACTTCTTTGTTGATACCAGACACGATGATTTGTGTTGGTGCTGGAACTTCAAATGTAATACCTTCTGGTGCAATCACTTCATCTGGATGTGATTTACCGACAGCAAGTGTCAATTTATTACCTGCAAGTTGCGCACGGTAACCGACACCACGCATTTCAAGTTCTTTTTTGAAGCCTTCAGAAACACCAACAACCATGTTGTTGAGGTTAGCACGGCTTGTACCGTGAATCGTCTTCATTTCTTTTGAATCGTTTGGACGGTGAAGTGTTACTTCTGTACCTTCCACACGGATTTCAATAGCAGTTGGGAATTCACGAGTTAATTCCCCTTTAGGTCCTTTTACAGTTACCACACCCTTGTCTTGCGAAAGCTCAACACCGGCAGGTAATGTAATCACTTTATTACCAATACGTGACATGTTTTTTGTTTCTCCTGTTAAATTATCAGACCGACTAGGGCCAGTTTTCACGGGGGTGAACAAGATACAAAGCCGTTAAGCAACTCAAAGAAAAATAGGAAACTCCATTTCCGATGCAATCGCATCTAGAGAGAGTTTGTCTTTTTTCAAAGAGTTGGAGGCAGGTTCAATTCGTGTATCTCGTTCTTGTTTGGTTCCATGATACCAAATAACCAGTAAATCTGATTTGAACTCGCACGGAGCCCTGCGTGAAAAAGATGAAATGGTCTAGGCTCATCGAGCCGTCATCAATTTTCCTATTTTCACATTAGTCTCTAGCGTGCTTTGTATCATGTGTTTTCAGTTCGAGCTTCATGCTCTCACATCTTATAATTTGAGCACGGACTAAAATCCTAGTGAAAAAGATAGACTTCCTCGACTCCAAAGACTCAGCGTCAGTCTCCTATTTTCATACGGATTTCTTGACGTCCATTGCATCATAAAATTACCAAACGTATGCGATAACCTCTCCACCAACATTCTTTTGACGAGCTTCTTTATCTGTCAAAAGACCTTCTGATGTAGAGATGATAGCAATTCCAAGTCCATTAAGAACTTTAGGAATATCTTCACGTTTTGAGTAAACACGAAGACCTGGTTTTGATACACGTTTCAAGTTTGTGATGACTTTTTCACCGTTTGGTCCGTATTTCAAGAATACGCGTACGATACCTTGTTTGTCATCTTCGATAAACTCAACGTTTTTTACAAAACCTTCATTTTTAAGAATTGTAGCAATTCCTTTTTTCATGTTTGATGCAGGTACTTCAAGCACTTCATGTTTTGCTTGGTTCGCATTACGAATGCGTGTCAAAAAGTCTGCAATTGGGTCAGTCATAACCATTTTAAAATTCTCCTCTTACTAGTAGTTTGAAGTTTTCACTTGCTAGTTCATTCATGATACAAAGAGCGTGATCACCACCGCAAAAATAGGAGAGTTATCGCAGGAGGGACACTCCGAGACAAGTCTATCTTTTTTTGTTGGGCCTTTTTAACGCCTTCACATCATGCCATTTGAGTTCAGGCTAAACGCTGGGCAAAAAAGATAAATGAATCTAGGTGCATGCACCTACGACTAAATTTCCTATTTTTGCTGAGCGTTTTTAACGCCTTCACATCATGCTATTTGAGTTCGAGCTAAAAACGAGGTGAAAAAGATCGTTTTTCCTAGGCGCAAGTCGCCTTCGTCAAATCTCCTATTTTCACTGCGTTTTCTTAACGCTCTCACATCATGCTATTTGAGTTTGAGCTAAAAACGAGGTGAAAAAGATCGTTTTTCCTAGGCGCAAATCGCCTTCGTCAAAACTCCTATTTTCACTGCGTTTTCTTAACACTCTCACATCATCTTATTACCAAGATGCTTTTGTTACGCCAGGAATTTGTCCGAGGTAAGCCAAATCGCGGAAGCATACACGGCAAAGTTTGAATTTGCGGTAAACTGAATGTGGACGTCCACATTTTTCACAGCGAGTATATGCTTGCGTAGAGAACTTAGCTGGGCGTTTGTTCTTAGCGATCATTGATTTTTTAGCCATTTATTCTCTCCCTCTTATTTTGCGAACGGCATACCAAGACCTGTAAGCAACGCACGTGATTCTTCGTCAGTGTTAGCTGTTGTAACGATAACGATATCCATACCACGAGTTTTGTCAACATCGTCAAAGTTGATTTCAGGGAAGATCAATTGCTCTTTCACACCAAGTGTGTAGTTTCCACGTCCATCAAATGATTTTGTTGGAACACCATGAAAGTCACGCACACGTGGAAGTGATACAGATACCAATTTATCTAGGAATTCATACATACGTTCGCCACGAAGTGTTACCTTCGCTCCGATTGCAACCCCTTCACGAAGACGGAAGCCGGCGATTGATTTTTTAGCTTTTGTGATAAGTGGTTTTTGACCTGAAATCAATGCCAATTCTTGGGCAGCTTTTTCAAGATTCTTAGCGTTAGAAACAGCGTCACCAACACCCATGTTCAAAACAATCTTATCAACTTTTGGTACAGCCATAACTGATGAATAGTTAAATTGTTCAGTCAAAGCAGGAACTACTTCTTTAAGATATTTTTCTTTTAAGCGATTTGCCATGTTACTTCTCCTTTCCTTCGTGATTAATCAAGCACTTCGCCTGATTTTTTGTTGTAACGAACTTTTTTACCGTCAACAAACTTGTAACCAACACGACCTGCTACTCCGTTCTTATCAAGAACTTGTACGTTTGAAACATGGATTGCAGCTTCTTTCTCAACGATAGCACCTTGAGGGTTTTCGTTATTTGGTTTTTGGTGTTTTTTGACAATATTAACACCTTCCACAACAACTTTATTTACTTTTGGAAGTGCTGCTAAGACTACAGCCTCAACGCCTTTGTCTTTACCAGCAATTACGCGAACCTTGTCGCCTTTTTTTACAAACATCTGATTTCTCCTATTATTTCTTACGCCCTAAGGGCACCCTGAAAAATTTCAGGGGACTTCGTTTGTTTTAGATTACAATACTTCTGGTGCCAATGAAACGATTTTCATGAAACCGCCGTCGCGCAATTCACGTGCAACTGGACCAAAGATACGAGTTCCGCGAGGTGTTTTATCTTCACGGATGATAACTGCAGCATTCTCATCGAATTTGATGTATGAACCATCAGCACGACGAGCACCTGTCTTAGTACGAACGATAACGGCTTTCACAACGTCACCCTTTTTAACCGCACCACCAGGAGTAGCTTGCTTTACTGAAGCAACGATGATGTCGCCAATGTTTGCTGATTTACGTTTTGAACCACCAAGAACCTTGATTGTCAAGATTTCACGTGCGCCACTGTTATCAGCAACTTTCAAACGAGTTTCTGTTTGAATCATGTAAGTTTTCTCCTTTCAGCTTGATTAAATGATAACTGCCTCTTCCACAACTTCTACAAGACGGAAACGTTTTGTAGCTGAAAGTGGACGAGTCTCCATGATACGTACGATATCGCCTTCCTTAGCAACATTGTTCTCATCATGAGCTTTGTACTTTTTAGAGTAGTTAATACGTTTACCATAGACTGGGTGGTTACGTTTTGTTTCAACTACAACTGTGATGGTTTTGTCCATTTTGTCAGATACAACACGTCCAACAAGAACTTTACGATTATTGCGTTCCATTGAAATTCTCCTTTCCCAATCTATTATTTCATTTCTGATTGCACAGTTTTGATGCGTGCAATTTGCTTTTTAACTTCGTTCAAACGAGCAGTTTGCTCAAGTTGACCAGCAGCAGCTTGGAAACGAAGATCGAAGAGTTCTTTCTTCAATTCGTTTTCGCGCTTCGCAAGTTCTTCTTGAGAAAGTCCACGAAGTTCTTTAACAAATTCTTTTACTTCATTAAGTTTCATGTCTTCTCCTTATTCTGCTTCACGTTTTACGAATTTGCATTTAACTGGTAATTTGTGGCTAGCCAAGCGGAATGCTTCGCGTGCGATTTCTTCTGAAACGCCTGCGACCTCAAACATCACCTTACCACGTTTAACCGGTGCTACCCAACCTTCAGGTGCCCCTTTACCAGATCCCATACGTACCCCGATTGCTTTAGCGGTGTATGATTTGTGTGGGAAGATTTTAATCCAAACCTTACCACCACGTTTCATATAACGAGTCATTGCGATACGGGCTGCTTCAATTTGACGGTTTGTGATCCAGTGGCTAGTTGTAGCTTGAAGACCATACTCACCGAAGTCTACTTGTTTTCCACCTTTAGCTTCACCGCGCATTTTTCCACGGAATTCACGACGGTGTTTAACACGTTTAGGTACTAACATTGGTTATTTACCTCCTTTAGTGTTTTTACGAGCTGGAAGAACTTCTCCACGGTAAATCCATACTTTAACACCGAGCTTACCATAGGTTGTAAGTGCTTCTTCCCAAGCATAGTCGATATCCGCACGAAGTGTATGAAGCGGAACAGTTCCTTCAGAATATCCTTCTGCACGGGCAATATCAGCACCGTTCAGACGTCCAGATACTTGAGTTTTGATTCCTTTTGCTCCTGCACGCATTGTACGTTGGATTGCTTGTTTTTGAGCGCGACGGAATGCCACACGTTGCTCTAATTGACGCGCAATTGTTTCACCAACAAGGTGTGCATCTAAATCAGGTTGTTTGATTTCGATGATGTTGATGTGTACTTGCTTACCGGTCAATTTGTTCAATTGTGCGCGAAGTGCATCAACATTGCTACCAGCTTTACCGATAACCATACCTGGTTTAGCTGTGTGAATGCTTACGATTACTTTGTTTACCGCGCGTTCAATCTCAATTGTTGAAACAGATGCTTCTGCCAATTCTTTTTTGATAAAGTTGCGGATTGCAAGATCTTCATGAAGGTAATCCGCGTATTCTTTTTCAGCATACCATTTAGCATCCCAATCACGGATGATGCCAACACGCATACCAATTGGATGTACTTTTTGTCCCACGTTTTTACCTCCTTATTTTTCTTCCACAACTACAGTGATGTGAGCTGTACGTTTATTGATTGGTGAAGCAGAACCTTTTGCACGTGGACGGAAACGTTTGAGTGTTGGTCCTTCGTTTGCGAAAGCTTCGCTTACTACCAAGTTTGCTTTTTCCAAACCAAAGTTATTTTCAGCATTAGCGATTGCAGAGTTCAATACTTTCTCAATAATGCCTGCCGCTTTGTTTGGAGTAAATTTCAAGATTGCGATTGCATCGGCTACGCTTTTGCCACGGATATTATCCAAGACAAGACGTGATTTACGAGGTGAAACACGTACTGTGCGAGCAGTTGCTTTAGCTGAAGTAATTTCTGCCATAATGTGTTCCTCCTATTATTTTCTACGTGTTTTCTTGTCGTCAGCAGCGTGACCTTTGTAAGTACGAGTTGGTGCAAATTCACCAAGTTTGTGACCTACCATGTCTTCTTGGATATAAACAGGTACATGTTTGCGTCCATCATAAACTGCGATTGTATAACCAATGAAACTTGGGAAGATCGTTGAACGACGTGACCAAGTTTTAATTACTTTTTTCTTTTCATCGTTTGCTTGAGCTTCAACTTTTTTCATCAAATGCTCATCGACGAAAGGTCCTTTTTTAAGACTACGTCCCATTTTAGTATATTCTCCTTTAAAATATGTACCACAGCGGCCTGCCTTGCAAGAGCAAGGCTACCGAGCTGGCGGATATGCTTTTATTCCTTATAACAGATTACTTTTCGTTGCGACGACGAACGATTAGCTTGCTAGATTTAGCTTTCTTGTTACGAGTTTTAAGTCCAAGAGCAGGTTTGCCCCATGGAGTAGATGGTGCTTTACGACCAACTGGTGCTTTACCTTCACCACCACCGTGTGGGTGATCATTAGGGTTCATTACAGAACCACGAACGGTTGGACGGATACCTTTCCAACGGCTACGTCCCGCTTTACCAAGGTTCACAAGTCCATGTTGCTCATTTCCAACAACACCAACTGTTGCACGACAAGTGCCAAGAATCATACGAACTTCACCTGATTGAAGACGAACAAGGACGTATTTTCCTTCTTGACCAAGTACTTGCGCAGAAGCACCTGCTGCACGAACCAACTCACCACCACGACCTGGTTTCAATTCGATATTGTGGATAACAGTACCGACTGGAATATTGGCAAGTGGAAGTGCATTTCCAACTTTGATATCTGCTTCTGGACCTGAGATGATGCGTTGACCAACTTCAAGACCTTTAGGAGCGATAATGTATGCCTTAACACCGTCTGTATAGTGTACAAGAGCGATGTTTGCTGAACGATTTGGATCGTATTCAATTGTTTTTACAACTGCTTCGATTCCATCTTTGTTACGTTTGAAGTCAACCAAACGGTAGTGACGTTTGTGACCACCACCTTGGTGACGAACTGTGATACGACCGTTGTTGTTACGACCAGCCTTGCTCTTAAGAGAAACAAGCAATGATTTCTCAGGAGTGCTTGTTGTGATTTCTGCAAAATCCAAAGAAGTCATGTTACGACGGCCATTTGTAGTTGGTTTATAAACTTTAATTCCCACCTTAATTCCTCCTTTGATTATTCAGCATCAGCTGTAGCGAACAATTCGATTGCTTTTGAATCAGCCGCCAATGTAATGATTGCTTTTTTCACTTTGCTTGTACGACCCACATAACGTCCTACACGTTTTGTTTTAGGTTTTACATTGATTGTGTTGACATTTGCAACTTTTACTCCCTCAAAGGCTGCTTCTACAGCTTGTTTGATTAGAAGTTTGTGCGCACGAGTGTCAACTTCAAACACATATTTTCCTGCTTCAAGCTGAGCCATTGAGCTTTCTGTGATGACAGGTTTTTTGATAACATCATACAAATTCATTATGCAAGAACCTCCTCAATTTTAGAGATAGCTGCTTGAGTTACAAGAAGTTTGTCTGCATTTGCAATGTCAAGAACGCTTGCAGTTGTAGCAGTTGCAACTTTCACGTTTGGAAGGTTGCGAGCTGAAAGAGCTGCAAATTCATTGCCTTCTTCAAGAATAACAAGGACTTTTGAATCAATGCTCAACGCTGCAAGAACTTTTGCAAATTCAGCAGTTTTTGGAGCTGTAAATGAAAGGCTATCAACAGCTACAAATTTGTTTTCAGCAACTTTTTCTGAGTAAACAGATTTAAGTGCCAAGCGACGAACCTTTTGTGGAAGTTTGTAGGCATAAGAACGTGGAGTTGGTCCAAAGACTACACCACCACCACGCCATTGTGGTGAGCGGATAGAACCTTGACGAGCACGTCCAGTTCCCTTTTGACGCCATGGTTTGCGTCCGCCACCTGAAACTGCTGAGCGATTTTTTACTGCGTGAGTTCCTTGACGAAGACTTGCACGTTGGCTGATGATGACATCAAACACAACCGCTTGGTTTGGTTCAATACCAAAGATTGCATCGTTAAGAACTACTTCACCAGCTTGTTTACCAGTTTGGTCAAATAATGTTACGTTTGCCATTATGACTGATTTCCCCTTTCCTTATTATTTACCAGCTTTTACTGCTGATTTGATGATGATAAGAGATTTCTTAGCACCCGGTACGTTTCCTTTAATGAGGATAACGTTCTTTTCTGGAACAACTTGTACAATTTCAAGGTTTTGAATAGTCACACGGTTGCCACCCATACGTCCTGCCAAGTGTTTATTTTTGAAAACACG
Organism: Streptococcus sp. 1F3; assembly: GCF_054968985.1. Taxonomy (NCBI): domain Bacteria; kingdom Bacillati; phylum Bacillota; class Bacilli; order Lactobacillales; family Streptococcaceae; genus Streptococcus; species Streptococcus sp. 1F3. The sequence goes on from NZ_JBUEQR010000012.1 coordinate 14,725, forward strand.
GTTTGGCGCAACAGGTCCCATTGAACCTGGACGGCGGTGGTAACGTGAACCGTGAGCCATAGGACCACGTGATTGACCGTGGCGTTTGATAACACCTTGGAAACCTTTCCCTTTAGATGTACCAGTTACATCAACAACATCTCCAGCTACGAAAGTATCAACTGTAATTTCATTACCTACTTCTAAGCCTTCAATGTTTTTGAATTCACGAATGAAGCGCTTAGGAGCTGTGTTAGCTTTTGCTACATGGCCTTTGGCAGGTTTGTTACTCAATACTTCACGTTTGTCATCAAAACCAACTTGGATTGCATTGTATCCATCTGTCTCAAGAGTTTTCACTTGAAGAACAACGTTTGGAGTTGCTTCGATGACAGTTACAGGGATAAATTCACCAGTTTCAGTGAAGATTTGAGTCATTCCCACTTTTTTCCCTAAGATTCCTTTTGTCATGAGAAAAATATTCCTTTTCTTATTTTATAGTTTAAAAAGTTTTTAACGAGCGTTTTTTATGCTCAAAATCGAAGATACTAAAGCCACAGAGAGCAAAGCAAAAATAGGAAACTGACGCTGTGTTCAATGAACACAAGGAAGTTTATCTTTTTTGTACGGCTCTCAGGCTGAGTTCTATTCTTTGAACCCTGAGTCCTTCTTTTGAATTAAAGTTTAATCTCCACATTCACACCACTTGGCAAGTCAAGTTTCATAAGAGCATCAACTGTTTTTTGCGTTGGGTTCACGATGTCGATCAGACGTTTATGAGTACGCATTTCGAATTGCTCACGAGAATCTTTATACTTGTGAGTTGCACGAATGATTGTGTAGAGGCTACGTTCAGTTGGAAGTGGAACTGGTCCAGCTACGCTTGCTCCTGTACGTGTTGCAGTTTCTACGATTTTTGCAGCTGCTGTATCAAGTGTACGATGTTCGTACGCTTTCAAGCGGATGCGGATTTTTTTGTTTGCCATCTTGTTCTCCTTTTCGTCTATTTAAGATAATAGGCTAGCTCCACAAGAAAACCGACAGGGATTGCGTGGCAATGCAACCGAGCGTGTCGCAACCTCTTGCATCAAAGCTATAGCCGTATTTTTTACGGCACTAGAACATTCTATCAGATTCTAGTAAGCAATGCAAGTGTTTTGAGTTGATTATTTGAAAAAAGTAGCCTGCCCTTAGCCACCTACCCTTTCAACTCTGCACTCTCTTTTACTCACTCTACACGCAGAAACTGTAGCTTTTCCCACTTTTCTTTCCACCCTTTCTTGCCCAGTCGCTCACGGTAGACCTCCATACGCTCTGGGTGAGCTACAAAATGCGGGGTTGGGCAAATCTTGAAATCCAACATATCCCCTAAACCGTACGGACAAAACAGTTCTACCTGAGTTTCAGACACCATGCGAGCCGCAATTGCAGTACAGGTTTCTGGAAATTTAGAAATAGCGTCACAGGAGCTTTCGTAGGGACCTGTATGGGGGCTGTGTTGGTGCATATAAACCTGATTTTTTAGTTCCCAACGATAAGCTGGATAGGACCGTCTCAATTTTTCTTCTATTAGGAGAGTTTCTTCATAAGAAATAGTCGGATCATAAAAAACGACATCCACATCAGTCTCCTCATCAAAGGCTTCTTTCTGACTAAGCAGGTTCCAGACAAAATTACGAAGCGTTCCTGCACACACCCATACATCTTGTAGCTGTAACCTCGCCACAATCTCAAGAACCTCTCTCATTTTTCGGCTCTATAATTTCTGTAGTGGGTAAATCCACTGTAGAGATTATGGAGCCTTTTTGAGTATAGAAAAAAAGTCCCATA
>NZ_JBUEQR010000013.1:0-2600 GCF_054968985.1 Streptococcus sp. 1F3
TTTGAAAACTTTAAAAAACGCATTTTGATTGCTTTAAACGTAAAGAAAGAGAGAACGAAGTTCGTCCTCTCTAGGTGTTAGCTTTTCATCTACCCACTACAGTTGACAAAGAGCCTGAAAGACAAGCAAAAAAGCCTTGCGGTACAAGGCTTTAGGAGATATGTGAACATCCTCCCTGTAGAGATATATAGATGTTTGATAAAATCAAAAAGAGTGTATTTTCAAGAATTTTATCAAGATTATTAGCTAAATTATATCATATTAAATAAAATTTAGTAGAACAAAAGTAGAACAAATTATAATTTGTGGGTATTATTTTAAATATAAACTAAAGGTTATTGTCAGGAATAGTAGCTTTTATTTTGTATTTAAAAATATGTTGCTTATGATATAATAGTTATAGAAAGTGGAGGTGTATATGATGTCTAGGATTGCTATGTGTGTTGATGAAGAATTAAAAGAGGACGATCTTGAAGTAGCGAAGCTATGGCTTAGACAATATGTAAAAGAAAGGGCAATTGTTAGAAGATTAGATGTAGAAAGTAAAGAAGACATGGATTTTCTATTTGATGAATAGTTGTTTTTGTAGTTAAAAATAGGGAAATGATTGCAAATAGCTATCAAATGTGATACAATAGTATTATATTTGATAAGGAGTATAAATATGGCTACAAAAATTTTTTCAAAAAGAGTTGATTCTGATTTGTTGGACAATGTGTCCGAACTTTATGCTTCTTTAGGGACAAGTACGCAGGAAGCATTCATTATGTTTTTACGTAAAAGTTTGGAAGTTCAAGGTTTACCCTTTGATTTGCGCAAACAAGTAGATGTAACAGAATTTGATGAAAAGGGGATATATATAACTGAAGAACAACTTGTAAGGGCTAAGCGGTCTATTGCAGAGATTGATAATGCTAGAGCAGTTGATTTTGATGTTCATAATCCAGAGCATTTAACTTGGTTTTTGGAGGAGTGATAGAGGTTCTGGTATGCAAGTAAAAGAATTTGATGTTATTATATCTTATGTGAAGTATGCAGATGGTACAGGTGGAAAAACTCGACCGATGGTTATTACTAGTGTTGATGGAGAAATGATAGTAGTTAGGAGAATAACTAGTAAGTTTTTTAACAAGTCAGAATATATTCAACAGAAGTACTATGAAATAAAAGATTGGAAACGAGCAGGATTGAAAATGCCTTCATGGGTGGATATTAAGCCACCAATGAGGATTAATAAAGATAAGTTTGTTATTAGTATTATAGGCAGTTTTACAAAACGAGATATTGAATCTTTAAGTAGATTTTTAGTTGATAAGGGAGAATAATTATGAAAAAGATTTTATTAGCTTTTGTTACAGTCATTGTAGTGTTCTTTTTGACAGCCTGCGGGGCAAATAAGGATAGTTTAGATGGGGAGTATCATTTGTATTGGGTTGGGTCCAATACAGGTGAGGAGCATTTAGATAGCGAAAGCGCTGGTATAATGACGATTGCAAACTCTACGATGGAAGGTGCTCATAATAATAGTGATGATTTTATAGTCAATGAAGAAAAATCTGTTTTTATCAGTGAAAGCGGTAGAGAATATCCTTATACCTATAAAGACGGAGTTCTTGTTTTTGATGGTGATCAGTATTATAAGGTAGGTACTAAGGCTTACCAAGAAAAAAAGAAAGAAATTGGAGAACAAAAGAAAGACTAGAGATTTCTAGTCTTTTATAGTTTCTTATAACGGAACTCTGTAGAAAAGTCTGCTATAGAGGACTTTTTGTTAGAAAAAAATCATTTTAAAGTGTTCATTCTTCGCTTGTTTACTAGCTTCTTCTTTTGTAATTTTGTCAGTTTGATAAATATAATAGAGAATTTTTCCGTAATCAAAATAAAAGCCATGTTCTATATTTTGATAGGTTTCTTTGAGCTTGTCAATAAAAGATTTCTCAGACAGTTCTTTTATCTCTACGCTAGTAATTATATTTTTGTGTTCAAAAAGATGATTGATAAGTTCGATAGGTGAAATAGTGACAGCTTTGTATTCTTTTATAACTGTTTTTTCTGCCTGTTTAATTGCTTCTATTATGTCATTGGGTGCTTTTCGTGTGATGTAATTTTGAATAATGAGTGTGATTTCTTCTTCATATAGTTTAGTGTGATACTCAAGGAGTTGTTTTAATCGTATTTTGAGAGCGTCTTTTGAAATTTCAAGCTCAGCTAGAATGTCTTGAAAAGTTTTCTGATGATAGAGAATTTTCCCTAGTAAAATAATGTCAGGAGCAAGAAGAATTCCTGCGAAAGTATTTGCTTCAATTTCTTGGACGGTATTTTCATTTTGATTGGCAAAAATATAGCCGTCATGTTCCAATAAAAAATGAGCGAGTTCGTGGCATTTTGTGAAATTTTGACGATTTTTATGGTGGGAGATTTGATAGGAGATAGAGGAGCGATTCAATTTATCTTTAACAGCTAGTCCTGCAATATCGTTGTGTAATTTATGAGCCATAACTAATATGTCCAGTTTATCGGTTTGACGTTTATAGTGATTAAGTTTTAAAATAGTAGCGCAATGATTCATTTATAGATTTGAATCGTGGTAATAATTCTAT
>NZ_JBUEQR010000014.1:0-527 GCF_054968985.1 Streptococcus sp. 1F3
GAAAGAGAGAACCAAGTTCGTCCTCTCTAGGTGTTAGCTTTTCATCTACCCACTACAGTTGACAAAGAGCCTCATTATCTCTTTCGTTCAACCGTTTCTAGGCTTTTACGAGCAGAGCAACACACTCAGCGGTTCGCTGTTAGTGCATCACTATGTTCTGCGACAGCTATCGCATGGGCAGATCATCTCCTTCTACTTCGCTGATAAATCAGCTCGTACAAGCAGTGATACTGCCTCAACATGATGAGTTTGGGGGAAGAGGTCGACAGGTTGGATTTTGCTGAGTTTGTATCCTTGTTCTTGGTAGCGTTTGAGGTCACGCGAAAGGGTAGCAACATTGCAAGAGATGTAGACAATTTTATCTGGCTTCATCTGACTGCTTGCTTTGATAAAGTCTTCTGTCAGTCCTTTGCGCGGTGGATCTACGACAAGGATACTTGCCTGAATGCCCTCTTTCGCCCATTTAGCCATAGCCTTTTCAGCTGCATCACAAACATAATGGGCATTGGTGATACCATTTAAAGCGG
>NZ_JBUEQR010000015.1:0-7310 GCF_054968985.1 Streptococcus sp. 1F3
CGCAACAACGGCCTTGCACCTCTTGAAATGAGGAACAAGGCCGTCGCTTAAATCTTTTATTATTTCATTGTCCACTTGACAGGGAGCAGTTCAGTATAAAGGAAGTTTTGGAGAGCTTTTTTGGCTTATTGTCAACTGTAGTGGGGAGCTGTTTAAAGCGATGAAACTTCTCATACTCTTTAAAAATCAAAAGTAGACTAGACGCTTCGACCTGCTAAAAGATGGATGGGAAGGGAGTAATGTGGCTCAAGGCTTGCTCCTTCTATTTTTTGAATGAGCAGGTCGACCATGAGAATGGCAATGTCTTTCATGGGTTGTTTGATAGTGGTTAGTTGGGGATAGTGTGTTTCAATGAAGTAAGTCCCATCATAGCCGATGAGCTTGAGATCGTTGGGGATCGATAGCCCCAAGGACTGAGCGATATTCCAGACCAATATAGCGGTCAAATCTCCTGAGACGAAAATACCATCTGTCCGGCTGGTTTGGAGGATGGATTTGATTTCCATCTCCTTGCGTACAGGGGAGAAATCGCTTGAAATGTGGTAGATTTCAGCCTGTGGAAAGATTTTAGAAAATCCTGTCTGACGCAGACCGGTAGGAGAATTAGAATCATCATTTCCAGTGATCATAATTGGCCGTTTACAACCCGCCTTTTCCAAGGTTGTGGCTGCGAGCATTCCACCCCCGTAATTATCTGATGAGACGATAGGAGTAGAGGGAGATAGATTACGGTCAAAGGCGATAATGGGAGCCGATACACGGTCATAGTCCTTGATTCCGAGGTTGTGGCTACCTGAGATGATGCCGTCTACCTGATTGGCAGTAAGCATCTCCAAGTATTCCCGCTCCTTTGCAGAGTCATGCTGGCTGTTACAGATAATGGTCTTGTAGCCACGGTTGAATAATTCTTTTTCCAGATGCTCAATCAATTCGGCATAGAAGATATTGCTAATATTAGGGAAAATCAAGCCGACTAATTTGGCGGATTTTCCTTGTAATCCCCGAGCGAGATTATTGGGCTTGTAGCCCAATTCCCGCATGGCACTGGTAACCTTTTGAATGGTTTTTTCAGATAGGTACCCTTTTTTGTTAATGACCCGAGAGACAGTCGTGGGACTAACTCCAGCGAGTTTTGCGACATCAGTGAGTTTTGCGACCATAATCTAATGAGTAGTAATTTCCAGTTGCTTGACCTGCTAGAATCTTGATACCAGTTTGGTCCTTACGAGGAAAGACCCGTCCAGAAAATACTTTTTCTCCTTTATTGATGAAAATTTCAAAGACAGATTTGTCAATGAAGATGTTAGCGCTTGTTGCTTGGTGATCAATCTGGCAATGGCGTCTTGTACCAAAGTCAAGGGCAAAAGCCTCGCCACAGTCTTTACGGTCTAGGACAATGCGTTCATTCCTAGGATCGATCGTGAGTTTGAGCCCTTGACCATTCGTATCTGCAAAGAGCACCAACTCTAAGTAACGATCTTTTTCAACCGTCAATTCTAATTCGTAGACATTATTGGTTTTGGCCTTTTCTGCAAAGGCTTGCGAATCTGTTCGAAGGCTTGAGATCGCTTCAACAGGATACTGGTAGAGTTTACCATCTTTAATGGTCAACTCCTTGACCAAAGAGAGGCAGCCTTGATAGTCATAGCGGTCTGTCGGATATTCTACATCTGGTAAGGCAAGCCAGCTGACCGCAAGGACGCGCCCGCAAGGACTATTGAAGGCCTGAGTGGCATAGCATTCAAAACCGTAGTCTAATAGCTCCAGAGGTCCAGGATTGATCATATTAGCTGTCTCAGCATCAAAACCTTGACCAATTTTATACATATTTGGATAGATGTTCCCATAATCAAGGACAGCCTTGTCTAGCCCTTGAGGGCAATAGAGAAGGACAGGCCTTTCGTCAATAAAGACTAGATTTGGGCACTCCATCATATAGGCAGTTAGGTCATTGTCAAATGTTAAGTCATCAACATATTCCCAGTTAAGATAGTCATGATTAACGGCTTTGTAGAGCTTGATAATCCCTTTTTTATCTAAATTTTGTCCACCGACAATGGCATAGTAATTCCCATTGACATTAAAAATCTGTGGGTCTCGGAAATGGTCTGTCGTATCGCTAGGTTGGTCAATCAAGATCTGATTCAGTTTTTGGATCGTTCCATTTTTGTCCATAAGGGCACCGATTTGATAAGGGTGGCGAATCCAGTTTTTATCGCGGACATTGCCTGTATAAAAGAGAAAGAGCTTATCTTCAAATTGCATAGCAGAGCCAGAGTAGGCACCGTGGCTATCAAGCGGGGTATCGGGATAGAGGACGGTCCCTGTTGGTTCAAAGTGGACCAGATCGCTTGACTCAGTATGAACCCACGATTTCAAACCATGGGCAGCTCCGAATGGGAAATATTGGTAGAAGAGGGTCCATTTTCCATTGAAGTAGGAAAAGCCATTGGGATCATTTAAGAGACCGTACGGTGTTTCGATATGGAAATTGGTCCTCCAAGGGGAGCTTTCTGTATTTTTTTGAATCTTTTCAATATAGTCTGCCGGCCAATCTGCGTAGGCACGGTAGCGTTCTTCGGTTGTAAAAGCCATGGCTTCTCCTTTTGTCGTGTTGTACGTATTTCGTTCTATTAGTTATAGTAATATAGTAAACGTTTGCTTGTCAAAAAGCAAGATTTTACTATATAATTCTAAAAATTAAAAAAACTTTATGTCAAGCGTTTGACATATTTTTTAAAAATGGTATAATAAAAACCATAGAAAGTTTGAAAATGCTTTCAAAACAAGAATAGGAACATAAAGGAGATTTTTGCAAGATGAATAATACAGAGATTGCAAAAAAAGTCATTGATGCCCTAGGTGGTCGTGAAAATGTCAGAAGTGTTGCCCACTGTGCGACGCGTCTTCGGGTCATGGTCGTTGATGAGGGGAAAATTAACAAGGAGCTTGTAGAGGATATTGAAAAAGTACAAGGTGCCTTCTTTAACTCAGGTCAATACCAAATTATCTTCGGTACTGGGACTGTCAATAAAATCTACGATGAAGTAGTCGCACTTGGCTTGCCAACATCTTCAAAAGATGAGATGAAGGCTGAAGCTGCCAAACAGGGAAATGCTTTCCAACGTGCAATCCGTACTTTCGGGGATGTCTTTGTTCCATTATTACCAGCCATTGTTGCAACAGGTCTCTTTATGGGAATTCGTGGTGCAATTGCACAGGATCAAGTGATGGCTTTATTTGGCACGACAGCTGAAGCTTTTAAAGCCACAAACTTTTATACATATACAGTTGTTTTAACAGATACAGCCTTTGCTTTCTTTCCAGCTTTGATTTGTTGGTCTGCCTTTCGTGTTTTTGGAGGCAACCCACTGATTGGTCTTGTTTTGGGACTTATGATGGTTAATTCTGTTCTTCCAAATGCTTGGGCAGTTGCATCTGGTGATGCAGAGCCGATTAAATTCTTTGGTTTTATTAAAGTTGTTGGCTACCAAAACTCAGTTCTTCCAGCTTTCTTTGTTGGTCTGGTTGGAGCTAAGGTTGAAAAATGGTTACATAAACGTGTTCCGGAGATTTTAGATCTTCTGGTTGTACCGTTTTTGACATTCCTTATTATGTCTATCTTGGCTCTTTTCGTTATTGGACCGATTTTCCACGAAGTGGAAGCGTATGTTGAAGTTGCGACTACGTGGCTTCTTGGTTTACCCTTTGGTTTTGGAGGCCTAATTCTTGGTGGTATCCATCAAATTATTGTCGTAACAGGTGTTCATCATATCTTTAATCTTCTTGAATCTAACCTAGTGACTGCAACAGGTGCAGATCCGCTTAATGCTATTATTACGGCTGCTATGACTGCTCAACTTGGTGCTACCCTTGCAGTTGGAGTGAAAACAAAAAATCCAAAACTTAAAGCTCTTGCTTTCCCAGCAGCACTATCAGCTGGTCTTGGTATTACTGAACCTGCTATATTTGGCGTTAATTTACGTTATGGTAAACCATTTGTCATGGGTCTAATTGCTGGCGCTGTGGGTGGTTGGTTAGCGAATATCATGGGACTTGCTGGTACAAGTTTTGGTATCACTATTATTCCAGGGACACTTCTTTACTTGAATGGACAAATCTTACAGTATATCATGATGGTTCTTGTAACGACCACCCTTGCCTTTATCTTGACGTATTTGTTTGGTTATGAAGATGAATCGGATGAGTGGCAAGAAAAAATGAATAATACTCTTGTAGAGGCGAGCATTGCTTCAGTGGCAACACATGCCGTCATTAGCAAAAATGATATCACTGAAGAAACATTTGTGTCTCCCCTTTCAGGTGAAGTTCTTGCCCTTGAGCAGGTGAATGACCCTGTCTTTTCATCAGGTGCAATGGGGAAAGGTCTTGCTGTAAAACCGTCTGAGGGAGTTGTCTATGCACCAGCAGATGCTGAAGTGACCATTGCCTTTGAAACAGGACATGCCTATGGCTTGAAGACAGCAAGCGGTGCTGAAATCTTGATTCACATCGGTATTGATACAGTGTCAATGGACGGTGACGGATTTGAAAAATTAGTCGCAGCAGGGGATAGGGTAACAGCAGGCATGCCCCTAGCAAAATTTGATGCAAGTAAAATTGCAGCTGCGGGTCTTGATGATACTACGATGGTCATTGTGACAAATACAGCGGATTTTGCAACAGTTGAAGCACTTGCGAGTGCCGGAGTTACTCATGGCGATGCCTTTATCAAAGTTGCAAAATAAAGCATGGAAAAGGCGTTTAGCCTTTTTCTTGCGTCTTAAACTATGTTATAATGAAGTAAGATAAAACGATTTCAAAAAAGGGAGAACAAAGATGACAAAATTGTATGGCAGTTTGGAAGCTGGAGGGACAAAATTTGTCTGTGCGGTAGGAGATGAGCAGTTCCAAGTCGTTGAAAAAACACAATTTCCAACGACTACACCCTATGAGACGATTGAGCGGACGGTGGAATTTTTTAAGCGCTATGAAGACCGCCTAGTAGGTATTGCCATTGGATCATTTGGCCCGATTGATATTGACCAAAATTCAGCAACCTATGGTCATATTACGACCACACCTAAGCCCCATTGGGCAAATGTGGATTTGTTGGGCTTGATTGCTAGAGAGTTTAAGATTCCATTTTACTTTACGACAGATGTAAATTCTTCTGCTTTTGGAGAAACCCTTGTTCGTAAAGGGGTGAAAAGTCTTGTCTACTACACCATTGGGACAGGAATCGGAGCTGGTGTCATTCAAGATGGTCAATTTATCGGTGGTGCGGGGCATACAGAAGCAGGCCACACCTATGTGGCGCTTCACCCGCAGGATATGGCTAAGGAATTTATGGGGGTCTGTCCTTTCCACAAGGGCTGTCTAGAGGGGTTGGCAGCAGGTCCATCCTTGGAAGCTCGTACAGGAATTCGTGGTGAATTGATTGATCAACATGCTGATGTGTGGGATATCCAAGCCTACTATATTGCACAGGCAGCAGTCCAAGCGACCTTGATGTATCGCCCGCAAGTCATCGTCTTTGGTGGAGGTGTTATGGGACAAGAACACATGCTCAGACGCGTGCGGGATAAATTTACCGCCTTGATGAATGGCTATGTGCCGACGCCAGATGTGGCAGACTATATCGTGACGCCTGGAGTCGCTGAAAATGGATCCGCAACCTTAGGAAACTTTGCCTTGGCAAAGCAAGTAGCGGAGAAATGATACCGATCCAAGCCTTTGTACTTGGGATGTGCATAAGCAAAAAATGACAGAAATATATCGAAACTCTCTCCGTAGCAAAAAGGTATAAAATCAAAGAGTGGCAGAAAAACGATCCTTGAATATGGTGGTGACGGGTATATACAGCCTCTAAAGTTTTTTTGCTCCTTTTTTGGTCATTGTCTCAAAGAAGTTGGCTTTTCTCCCCTCTTTCTGCTATGATAAAAGGAGAAAATAGAAACGAGGAGTAGGTATGGCGGAACCATTATTTTTACAATCGGTTATGCAGGAAAAGATTTGGGGTGGGACTAGGCTTCGGGACGAATTTGGCTATGAAAGCTCAAGCGACCATGTCGGAGAGTATTGGGCAATCTCAGCCCATCCAAATGGGGTTTCGACCATTAAAAATGGGGTGTATGCCGGTGTGAGATTAGATGACTTATATCGTGAACACCGCGAACTTTTTGCAAATAGAACAGAGGAAGTCTTTCCTCTTCTCACTAAAATATTGGATGCCAATGATTGGTTGAGTGTACAGGTGCATCCAGATGATGCTTATGGACTTGCACATGAGGGGGAACTTGGTAAGACAGAATGTTGGTATGTATTAGCTGCTGAGGAGGGGGCAGAAATTATCTATGGTCATAAGGCCCAATCAACAGATGAACTCCGCAAGAAGATTGAGGCAAAAGATTGGGATGGCTTACTGCAGAAGGTTCCAGTTAAGGCAGGGGATTTTTTCTATGTACCTAGTGGCACCATCCATGCCATCGGAAAAGGAATTATGATTTTAGAAACCCAACAGTCGAGCGATACGACCTATCGTGTCTATGATTTTGACCGCAAAGATGATGCAGGAAATCTTCGGGAACTGCATCTGGAAAAATCCATTGCTGTCACAAGGATTGGTGAGCCTGCAAATAGTCGCCCTGTCACTCTCCATGTAGATGATTTGCGTTCGACCTTGCTGGTTGCGAATGACTTTTTTAGCGTCTACAAGTGGGAAGTAGCTGGAGAAGTGAAGATGAAGCAGACAGCTGATTATTATCTGGTCAGTGTCTTAGCAGGAGAGGGTGAGCTAGTTGTGGGAGAGAGGAGTTATCCGATTGGAAAAGGAGAGCATTTTATCCTACCGCATGATGTCACAGATTGGATCTTAAGAGGACAGGCTTTAGAAATTATTGCTAGTCATCCATAAGTAGGAAACAATAGACTGAATAAAATGGCTGTTCTTAGCTTTAACTTTCGGATAAGGGTATGGGAGATTCTCACATCTTCATAGTTTAAAGTAGAAAATGCGAGAATGCAGGAGCCATGGACGCTCTCTGTTGAAAGGAAAAACAATTCTAAGTATAAAAATATATGCAACCAGAAAAGGGTTGCATATATTTTATTATACCACACACCGTATTTAAAAGACCACACGTCAAACGCATGAACGTTTTCTTATATCACTTTGTTTATCAAACACTTTTTTTGAAGCAAGGATGGCTCATTTTCATCTTCCTCTCCCCTTATCTTCTATCTCTAAAACCTAATTGCTGGAGGATTTCTTCTAAATGATAACTGACATACATACATTTTCGACGATA
>NZ_JBUEQR010000015.1:7344-37341 GCF_054968985.1 Streptococcus sp. 1F3
TGACCTCGCACACATGACGCTAACAGCTCTGCACTTGGCTGAAAACTAAGAATATAATACCGCATCTCCTCATGAATCTCTCCATTTCGCTCTATCCGATTGCGACTAATCCCTATCGAACGTAACTGCTTCCAGCCTGGATGACGCTCAGAAAGCCACTTGGTTTTGGCATAAGAACATACCCAGTATTCCCTTGTCTCTATCTGACCTCGGCTCTGTTCAAGCGTGCGATAATAACATTCTTTTTGTTGTTCTAACTTCTCTAAGAACCCCTTATCTTGAACATACTCCACTATATCTTCATATAATGTAGGCTGATTTCTCTTAACGGATAAGCAGTATTGACCACGGGCATCAAGAATCAGCTCAGCTATATTCTTCTGAGTTCCCATGGCATCAATCGTAACAACGGCTTTTCGGATATCTATTTTCCTAAGTAACCAAGGAATAGCCACGATTTCATTAGACTTTTCCAAGACACGTTCCTGCCCTAGGCTAATCCCTGTACGTCCTTCAAAACAGCTTACTATATGGAGGGGCTTTTGTGCTGCACTAGCATTCCCTTTCATTGTTTTACCATCAATAGAGAGGATTCGCTGGTAATTGTCTGAAAAATCAAGGAGCACTTGGTCTGTAAAGCAGGTCCGCAACTCCTCAATGACACCTTCACTTACCATGCTCATAACACGTTCTAGCGTATCATGAGAGGGAATTCCATGCCTTAAGGGGAGGTGAGACTCTAAAATAGCTTGGTTGTAGAGTAGAAAATCGGACATCTCATTCCAATGTTCAATACCTGCTAGCTCACAGATAAAAACCAGAAGCAAGACGAGGGACATGGGATGACGGACTTTAGACTGTTGACGTGGATCCAACTCATCACTATACTCATCAATCAAAAGAATAAACTCATGCATAAAATGTCCTCCTATGAATAGGATACCACTTTTTAGGCACTGGGCGCTATGATAAGATCGCTTACATACCATTTCTGAAACTATTTCAGTTTCATGCGTTTGGCGTGAAAAGACCACGCTCATTCTTGAAAGTAGAGGGGAAACATGCTATAATGAGGGGAATATAAAATAAGAATCGATACAAGTAAGGAATAAAATGGCAAATATTTTAAAAACGATTATCGAAAATGATAAAGGTGAATTAAAAAAATTAGAAAAAATGGCGGATAAGGTCTGTGCCTATGCAGATGAGATGGCGGCTTTATCAGATGCTGCATTGCAGGCTAAAACAGTAGAATTTAAAGAACGTTACAATCAGGGTGAGACCCTTGATGATCTTTTATATGAGGCATTTGCAGTTGTCCGTGAGGCTGCTAAACGGGTTCTTGGTCTCTATCCTTATCCTGTTCAGATTATGGGAGGGATTGTTCTCCATCATGGTGATGTGCCAGAGATGCGTACAGGGGAAGGAAAGACCCTAACAGCAACTATGCCGGTCTACCTAAATGCCTTGTCTGGTAAGGGAGTGCACGTTGTTACAGTCAATGAGTATCTAGCAAGCCGTGATGCTACAGAAATGGGGGAAGTGTACGCTTGGTTAGGTCTTTCTGTAGGGATCAACCTAGCAGCCAAGTCTTCTCTTGAAAAACGGGAAGCCTATAATTGTGATATTACTTATTCGACGAACTCAGAGATTGGTTTTGACTACCTTCGAGATAACATGGTTGTTCGTGCGGAAGACATGGTACAACGTCCCTTGAATTTTGCCTTGGTCGATGAGGTGGACTCTATTTTAATCGATGAGGCACGGACGCCTTTGATTGTTTCAGGTGCGCAAAGTTCAGAAACCAACCAATTGTATTTCTTGGCGGACAATCTGGTCAAATCATTGGAAGAAGCTGACTATATTATCGATGTTCCATCCAAAACCATCAGCCTATCTGATTCTGGAATTGATAAGGCAGAGAGCTTCTTCAAACTGAAGAATCTATATGATATTGAAAATGTTGCATTGACACATTTCATTGATAATGCCCTTCGTGCCAATTATATTATGACTTATGACATTGATTACCTGGTAAATGATGAGCAGGAGGTCATGATTATTGATCCATTCACAGGGCGGACCATGGAAGGTCGTCGATATTCTGATGGCCTTCACCAAGCGATTGAGGCTAAAGAAGGAGTGCCCGTTCAGAATGAATCAAAAACAAGTGCTTCTATTACCTATCAAAATCTCTTCCGTATGTATCATAAACTAGCGGGTATGACTGGTACAGGTAAAACAGAGGAAGAGGAATTTAGAGAAATCTACAATATCCGGGTTGTTCCTATCCCAACCAACCGTCCAATCGCCCGTATTGACCATGAAGATTTGTTGTACCCAAGTTTGGAATATAAGTTCAATGCGGTTGTGGCAGATGTCAAGGCTCGCTATGAAAAAGGACAACCGGTCTTGGTTGGGACTGTTGCAGTAGAGACCTCTGATTATCTTTCAAAACGTTTGGTAGCAGCAGGTGTTCCCCACGAAGTGTTGAATGCTAAAAATCATTATCGTGAAGCACAAATTATCATGAATGCGGGACAACGTGGTGCGGTTACTATTGCAACCAATATGGCAGGACGTGGTACGGATATTAAGCTAGGTCCGGGTGTTCGTGAGCTTGGTGGACTGTGTGTGATCGGTACAGAACGTCATGAAAGTCGTCGGATTGATAATCAGCTCCGAGGTCGTTCAGGTCGCCAAGGTGATCCAGGTGAATCTCAATTCTACCTCTCTTTGGAAGATGACTTGATGAAGCGTTTTGGCTCAGAGCGGATTAAGGCTTTTATGGAACGAATGAACTTGACCGAAGAAGAGTCTGTTATCAAGTCTAAGATGTTGACCCGTCAAGTGGAGAGTGCTCAGAAACGTGTAGAAGGAAACAACTACGATTCTCGGAAGCAAGTTCTTCAATATGACGATGTGATGCGTGAGCAACGTGAGATTATTTACCGCCAGCGTCAAGACGTTATTACTGCTGACCGTGATTTGGCTCCAGAAATCAAGGCGATGATCAAGCGGACCATCGAGCGCCAAGTGGCAGATCATAAGGCAAGCAAGCGCGATGAGGCGGTACAAGCCATCCTACACTTTGCCCAAATCAATCTCGTTCCAGAAGATTCTATCAGCCTATCTGACTTAGAAGGTAAATCAGAACAAGAAATGGTCGATGACTTGTACAACCGTGCAGTTGAGGTCTATGACAGCCAAGTAGCTAAGTTGCGTGATGAAGATCGCGTGCGTGAATTCCAGAAGGTTTTGATCCTGCGTGTAGTGGACAATCGCTGGACGGATCATATTGATACAATGGATCAGTTGCGCAATGCAGTTAGTCTGCGTGGTTATGCCCAGAATAATCCAGTTGTAGAGTACCAGTCAGAGGCATTTACAACATTCAATGATATGATTGGTTCTATTGAGTTTGACGTAACCCGTCTCATGATGAAGGCGCAAATCCATGACAATATCGAGCGAGAGCGTACAAGCAATGAAGCACATACTACAGCTGTGAAAAATATCGTTCCAGCTCAAACTACGACCAGTGGGCAGGTCCATTTTGAGGGAGTGGAGCGCAACGATCTCTGTCCATGCCAATCAGGTAAGAAATTCAAGAACTGTCATGGACGGAGACAGTTATAGGAAGAAAATATGAGGGAGGAGTGAGGGGATCCAGCATTCGGTTGAATGCGGATTCTCTCCTTCTTTTTTGGTAAATGATTATAGGACACGGAATAGATTTACAAGAAATCGCTGCGATTGAAGCAGCAATGAAGAGGCACGAGCGATTTGTTAGGAAGGTATTAACTGAAAACGAATTTGCCCGTTTTAAAGAGCTAAAAAATCGTCGCCAGCTAGAATATTTAGCAGGGCGATGGTCTGCAAAAGAGGCCTTTGCCAAGGCACTGGGGACAGGGATTGGGAAGGTTGGCTTTCAAGACATTGAAATTTTGACAGATAAAAAGGGGGCTCCTTATATCGCTAAGTCCCCCGTCAAAGCCAAGGCATGGCTCAGTATTAGCCATTCTGCTACTTTTGTTCAAGCCAGTGTGATTTTGGAGGAAATAGATGAAAGCAAGTATTCATAGACCTACGAAAATTCAAGTCAACCTGTCAGCTATCTCAGATAACTTGGAGCAGGTCAAGTGCCACTTGCCTGAGCAGACCAAGGCATTTGCGGTAGTGAAGGCAAATGCTTATGGACATGGAGCAGTTGCGGTTGCGAGGCATCTGGAAAGTCAAGTAGATGGTTTTTGTGTCTCCAACTTGGACGAGGCCTTAGAACTGCGACAGGCAGGAATCAGGCAGCAGGTCTTGGTTCTCGGAGTAGTACCAGTAGAGGTTGTATCACTAGCAATTTCAGAGAAGATTATATTAACGGTTGCAAGTTTAGACTGGGTGGAGCAGTTGCTTGAGAGGGGGATTTCTGTACAAGGATTGCAGGTTCATTTCAAAGTGGATACAGGTATGGGAAGGCTTGGTTTTCGAGAAAGTCAGACCCTCAATCAAGCTATGGAAGAGTTGAGACAAAAAGGAGTAGTGGTCGAAGGGATATTCACTCATTTTGCAACAGCTGATGAAAAAGATGACTGTCATTTTCAGATGCAACTTTCAAGATTTCAAGAAATACTTGCCGAAGTGCATCAAGTCCCCCCTTGCGTTCATGCAAGCAATTCAGCAACGAGTATTTGGCATGCAGAAGCAGTCTTTACCATGGTTCGCCTAGGTAATATTTTATATGGTCTCAATCCGAGTGGCCATGAGTTAGCCTTGCCCTATCCGATCCAGTCGGTCTTACAGTTAAGGTCTGAACTAGTCCATGTTAAAGAAGTGACGGCAGGGTCAAGTATCGGTTACGGTGCAACCTACCATAGTTCTCAGTCTGAATATATCGGTACTGTACCGATCGGCTATGCAGATGGTTTTCTGAGGGCTATGCAGGGCTTTTCTCTCCTCATTGAGGGGGAGTTCTGTCCGATTGTTGGTCGTGTCTCTATGGATCAGATTACTGTTCGATTGCCAAAGCGCTATGATGTGGGAACACCGGTAACCTTGATTGGTCACAGTGGGCAGCAGACTGTTTCTGTGCAAGATTGGGCAGATCACCTCGGAACGATTAACTACGAAGTGGTCTGTGCCTTATCTAGTCGCATTCCCCGCTATTATGACTAAACCCCAATCATCTTGCTTAGGCAGATGGTTGGTTTTTTATTGAGTATAAAAGCAAACGACACAACTCTATTTCCAACCTTCACCAGTCTGGCATAGACTGGTGAAACAACTCCTAGAAAAAATAGTAGAAAGCAGTTATTCCTTCAGAAATAACTTGACAATTAGGAAAAAGGTGAGTACAATAAGAAGAGAGGTTATAACCAGTTTCTAGTTAATATGTTAATTCAAGTAGAATTTAGTCTTATAGAAAGGAGACTATATGTCAAACTATATTTTTGCCAAGTCCATTATTTTGTCAGATAGAGAGATAGAGCATGCCTACCTTGAAATTACAGATGATGGTCAATTTGGTGAAATTTTAACGGAAAAACCAGACGGCAATATTATAGACTATTCAGACTATCATGTCGGTCCGGGTCTCGTTGATACCCATATCCATGGCTACGCTTCCCATGATGTTATGGATAATGACTTTGAAGGTGTCAAAGTGATTTCAGAGGGGCTCTTGTCGTGTGGTGTGACATCTTGGTTGCCAACGACCTTGACAGACTCGACAGAAAATTTGGATGCGGTCTGTGAAACGATTGGTCGCCATGCAGGTCAGGAAAAGGGTGCTAAGATTCAAGGTATTTTCCTTGAAGGGCCATTTTTTACTGAGAAATACAAGGGAGCGCAAAATCCTAAGTATATGAGTGATCCGTCTGTGGAAAAATTGGACAAATGGCATCGCTTGTCTAAGAGCTTGGTCAATAAGATTGCTATTGCTCCAGAGCGAGACGGAGTAGAGGAATTTATCCACTTTGCCAAGGAGAAAAAGATTCATACTGCACTAGCTCATAGTGATGCGACCTATGACCAGGCAAAAAAAGCAGTTGAAGCAGGTGCAACTATTTTTGTACATGTCTATAATGGTATGAGTGGGCTTCATCACCGGGAGCCAGGAATGGTCGGTGCAGCCCTTGACTTGAAAGATGTCTTTGCAGAAGTGATATGTGATGGTCACCATGTGCATCCAGCAGCGGTTGAAATTGTGATGAAAGCGCGTGGTGTGGATGGAACCGTCCTGATTACAGATTGTATGCGTGCCGGCGGTCAGGGAGAAGGGGATTCCCGTCTAGGTGAGTTTGAAGTGGTCGTCAAAGATGGGACAGCTCGTTTGAAGCATAATGGGAGTCTAGCAGGTTCCATTTTGGAATTGATTCAGGCAGTTGAGCACATCGTGGAGTGGGGCTTGGCAAGTCTACCAGATGCAGTTCGTATGGCTTCACTTGCACCGGCAAAATCTGTTCATATTGATCATGTTTGTGGGCAGATTGTAGCAGGCCGTGCTGCGGATTTCATCGTATTAGATGACAAAGGCCACCTGCAGGCAACTTACTTGGACGGGATCAAACGTTTCGGTGCTTAGCAGTTTTAATGACGGATAGTTTATTGGCAAACAGCCAGTTATTATTGTTTATATTCTACTTTATCTAGGAGGAAGATAATGGAAAAATTACAACTCTCACAGGCAAAATACGATCATTTAGTTCGTCTATCAAATGATGAAAAAGTGATTGCAGCTCTTGCGATTGACCAACGCGGTGCCTTGAAGCGCCTCTTGTCAGCAGCAGCAGACGCTGATTTTGGTGATGATATCTTGGTGGACTTCAAGAAGGTTATCTCAAGCGATTTGACCCAGTATGCAAGTTCTATCTTGTTGGACGCAGAATATGGTGTACCAGCAGCTGAATTGCGCCATGTAGATTGTGGATTCATTGCCGCATATGAAAAGACAGGCTACGATGCCTCTACACCAGGTCGCTTACCTGATTTGCTTCCGAATTGGTCTGCGAAACGGATCAAGGAATTAGGGGCAGACGCCGTGAAAATCTTGCTCTATTATGATGTGGATGATAAGCCAGAGATCAATGATA
This sequence comes from Streptococcus sp. 1F3, assembly GCF_054968985.1. NCBI lineage: Bacteria > Bacillati > Bacillota > Bacilli > Lactobacillales > Streptococcaceae > Streptococcus > Streptococcus sp. 1F3. The sequence goes on from NZ_JBUEQR010000015.1 coordinate 14,430, forward strand.
TCAAGCATGCTTGGGTGGAACGTATCGGTAGCGAGTGTATCGCAGAAGATATTCCATACTTTGTGGAAATCCTGACCTATGATGCGAGCGATATGGATGTGACTTCACGTGAGTATGCAGCCTTGAAACCACATAAGGTTAATGGTGCCATGCGTGAATTTAGCAAGCCACGTTACAATGCAGATGTTTTGAAGGTAGAAGTGCCTGTCAATATGAATTTTGTTGAAGGTTATACGGATCAAGAGCCTGTCTACAGTTTAGAAGAGGCCAAATCCTACTTCAAGGAGCAGGCAGAAGCAACGCATTTGCCGTTTATTTTCTTGAGTGCAGGTGTATCTGCTAAGCTCTTCCAAGAAACCCTAGTAGTAGCTAAAGAAGCGGGTTCTAGCTTCAATGGAGTACTTTGTGGTCGTGCTACTTGGAAGGATGCAGTTGCAGTCTTTGCCAAGGAAGGTGAAGCAGCAGCTAAGGCTTGGTTGGCAGACCAAGGTCGTCAGAATATGGAAGAATTGAACAGCGTTCTTGCAACAACCGCAAGTTCTTGGCTGGATAAGGTAGAAGTAAAATAGAATGTAAAAATCCAACTCTTGATTGAGTTGGATTTTTAGGTATAGCCATTTAGTTTCTATTTATAATGGAACGGAATACGCCCTAAACTCTGTGTGAAAAAGCTAGATTGTCTTATGTTTTTTACGGCTTTTGTATCTTGTATTTATCCGAAAAAGGCTTGATACAAGGCTTGGAGGGCTTTTTCTTTTTCTTCTGTTTTGATAGCAAAAAGGACAGATACCTCGCTTGCACCTTGGGAAATCATGGCTAGGTTTACATTTTCTTTGGAAAGGGCAGCCGTTGCCGTTGCTGTTACCCCGACATGGCTCTTCATATTTTCTCCGACAATCATGATAATGGAGAGACCATATTCAATTTCTGCCTTGTCCACTTCGAGCTTAGAATTGAGTTGACGGAGAATTTCTTCTTCTTTGATGGGGGTTAGTTCGCGACTGCGTAAGACAAGGGAGAGGTCGTCGATTCCAGTCGGCATGTGTTCCCAACGAATATTGAGATCCTCTAAGATATGAAGGACCTTGCGACCGAACCCAACTTCGCGGTTCATCAAATATTTGGACATATTGATGCTGACAAAGCCATCATCTGCTGCGATTCCGACAACAGGTAAGGTGTCGTCACTGTGTTTGAGGACAATTCGTGTACCAGGATGGTCTGGATTATTGGTATTTTTAATGACGAGAGGGATGCGTCCGCGATAGGCAGGTAGCAAGGCTTCGTCGTGAAGGACAGAAAAGCCAGCGTAAGCCAATTCCCGCATTTCACGGTAGGTCAATTCCTTGATAGAGTGCGGGTTGTGAATGATACCAGGGTGGGCTGCAAAAATTCCATCTACATCTGTGAAGTTTTCATAAAGATCTGCCTTAACACCAGCCGCTACAATAGAGCCAGTAATATCGGATCCCCCGCGAGAGAAGGTGCAAATTTGGTTATCAACCGTTACTCCAAAAAATCCGGGAATAACTAAGACTTCATCTGCTTCGCTTAGTGCTTCTATTTTATCATAGCTAGAGGGTAAGATGCGTGCATTGCCAGGCTCTGAGCTGACAATGATCCCTGCTTGTTTGGGGTGGATGTAGCGAGCAGGAACTCCTTTATAAGTGAAATATTCGGCGACTAATTTGGCATTATTATCTTCACCTGCTGCTAGAAAGGCATCGTAGAGAAATTCATTGTCCTCAATTGGAAGTGTTGCCAGGTTCAGAATGCTTTCTGTAATTTTCTTCATGCATTTGCCTGGAAACTGAAGTTCGTCCACCATAGCTTGATAACGGTTGATAATCCACCTTTGGCTAGAGGTGAGTTCTTTTCCGTCTATGTAGTTTTTGTAGTATTTGATCAAGGCGTCTGTCACCTTGGTATCGCTACTATCGCGCTTACCAGGAGCAGATACAACAACAAATCGGCGTTCAGGATCTGCTTGAACGATGTTGAATACTTTTTCAAGTTGGGTAGCAGAGGCAAGAGAGCTACCACCAAATTTGGTCACTTTCATAAACTGTTTCAATCTCCTTTTATGCTTTTCATCATTATAGCAAAAACTGCTAGGCTTGTCAGTAGATGCGATAGGAAAGTTCAGGCAAGGTCGTTGGATAAAAATGTAGGTTAGTAAGAAAATGTTGGATGTATAGTTGTTTCGTTTACTTTTAGTACTAGGAAAGGAGCTGCAGGCTGCTTCAACAGTCTAAGGACTGTTGAAGGTTGGAAATCATACTGACGATAGTCAGTAACAATCGTAGAGTCCGGCAAAGCGAGTTCCAATCATCTAGAAGATGATTGGAAGTGGGAAATAAGGAAACGAAGTTTCCACAATTCATCTAGAAGATGATTGGAAGTGGGAAATAAGGAAACGAAGTTTCCACAATTCATCTAGAAGATGATTGGAAGTTGGAAATAAGGAAACGGAGTTTCCACAATTCATCTAGAAGATGATGGGAAGTGGGAAATAAGGAAACGGAGTTTCCACAATTCATCTAGAAGATGATGGGAAGTTGGAAATAAGGAAACGAAGTTTCCACAATCGTCGAAGTAATAAAAGTTAAACGAAATGAGTATACGATTTGTTCTTTTCCCTAAAAGGGGGTCTCTATAGCTAGTTTCCTTTTTTTATTAGCGGTAGCTGGCTGTCGATTCTTGCCTGTCATTGCTGTCCTTGTGTTTAGTTGTCCTTGAGTATGAGGCTTCTTTTTTATTTCTAGAACTAGATATTTTCGGCTGTCACACTAGGATTTGATATTTTCTGGGAGATATGTGGTAGAATAGCTCCAATAGATGGAACCTATTTCTTTGAGGAATCAAAGTAATGTTCCATGAAAATCACAAGCTAAATGACTTGCAGGCTGTACTGGAACGGGGCAGGATATTGTTAATTTATGAAAGATGATTTTCGTAGTGTAAAAAGGAGGAAGAAGATGACCTATACAACTATTCGATACGAAGTAACAGAAGAAATTGCGAGATTGACCTTGTGTCGTCCAGAGGTGTCAAACGGTTTTAATGTTCCCATGTGTGAGGAAATCTTAGATGCGATTGGAAAGGCTGCTGCATCCGTAGAGGTAGCTATCTTGGTGATTCAGGCGGAGGGAGCGGTTTTTTCAGTCGGGGGGGATTTGGCAGAAATGAAGCGGGCGGTAGAAGAAGATGACATTGCTTCCTTGGTTCGAATTGCAGAGCTAGTCAACCGAATTTCCTTTTCCTTGAAGAAGTTGTCTAAGCCAGTCATCATGCTGACGGACGGGGCAGTAGCAGGAGCTGCAGCTAATATGGCTGTTGCAGCAGATTTTGTCCTTGCTTCTGATAAGACTAAATTCATTCAGGCTTTTGTAGGAGTTGGTCTGGCACCTGATGCAGGAGGTTTGTTCTTACTCAGTCGTAGTATTGGTGTCACCCGTGCCAGTCAGTTAGCGATGACAGGTGAGAGCTTGACAGCAGAAAAAGCCTTGGAATATGGGCTTGTCTACCGAGTAGTGGAGCGGGATAAATTGGCGAAGACTTGCCAGCAACTGCTGAAACGTCTTTTACGACATTCTTCCAATTCTTATCGAGCCATTAAGGAATTGATGTGGAAAAGTGAATTTGAGCAATGGGAAGACTATGCCCAGTTGGAGTTGAGTTTACAGGGCGAACTAGCTTTTAAGGAAGATTTCAAAGAGGGGGTTCGAGCGCATTTTGAACGTCGGAGACCCCGCTTTACAGGGCTATAAGTGATTCAAAGCAGATCTTTATTCTGAAAAGGAGGGAATACAAAAAGCGAGAAAATCCTTTAGGGCTTCAGTGCGATGATTCTTGACTTTTATCTGCTGTAACAGAAAATATTTGACAGTCAAACAAATCTATCGTATACTTTGATAGTCAAAGTATGTAAGGAGGTCCTCGATTGTGGAAGATGCAAAGATAAATGAATATCTGACTGCCATTTTTAATAATGTGCTCATTGTTGAAGAGACTAGTCTACGAGGAAGTCGTTTTAAGGATATTTCAATCAAAGAAATGCACACAATTGATGTCATCGGTAACAAAGACGGTGTTACTCCGAGTGATGTTGCCCGTGCTTTGATGGTTACACTAGGTACGGTGACAACCAGTTTGAATAATTTGGAGCGAAAAGGTTATATTGAACGGATTCGATCTACCAAAGATCGCCGTGTGGTTCACCTTCATTTGACGAAGAAGGGACGATTGGTCTATCGCTTGCACCAACGATTTCATAATGAAATGGTGCGCCAAATTACATCAGATATGGATGAAGCCGAATTTAAGGTCATGAAAAAAGGCCTCTTGAGGCTCTACCATTTTCTGGAGGATTTAAAATGACGACCTTTGCAAAAATCAGTCAGGTAGCTCATTATGTACCAGCACAAGTCATTGACAATGATAGGTTGGCACAGTTAATGGATACGAGTGATGAGTGGATTGCATCGCGAACAGGGATTCGTAGGCGTCATATTACCAAAAGCGAAGAGACGAGTGATTTAGCTACGCAGGTAGCCAAGCAACTTTTACAAAAAAGTGGCTATCCTCCCAATACGATTGATTTTATTATCGTAGCAACGATTACCCCAGACTCAGCCATGCCGTCAACAGCAGCACGTGTTCAGGCAAGGATTGGTGCGAGCCATGCCTTTGCCTACGATTTAGTCGCAGCTTGCTCAGGCTTTGTCTTTGCCTTGTCAACTGCTGAGAAGTTGATTGCATCAGGGCGCTATCAAAGGGGAATCGTGATTGGAGCAGAGACCCTTTCGAAAACCATTGACTGGTCAGATAGGAGCACAGCTGTTCTTTTTGGAGATGGTGCAGGCGGGGTCTTGCTAGAGGCAAGCCACCAGCCGTCTTTTCTCGGAGAAATCCATCGGACAGATGGGAGTAGGGGCAGGGATTTACAGTCGGGCATTTCGGGGCTGGCGTCACCTTTTTCAGATGTAGGAGAAAAGGCACCCTATCTGAAAATGGAAGGACGGACCATTTTTGAATTTGCCGTTCGTGATGTGACAAAGACCATACAAGACCTACTGACTTGTCAGGGCTTAGCAGATACGGATGTAGATTATTATTTACTACATCAAGCAAATCGCCGAATTTTGGAAAAAATGGTCAAGAAATTGGGAAGTGACCTAGCGAAATTTCCAGCCAATATGGAAGAATATGGCAATACCAGTGCGGCAAGCATTCCGATTTTGCTATCGGAGTGCGTAGAGCAAGGAAAGATTTTTCTTGATGGTAGTCAGACGCTTGTCATGTGTGGCTTTGGTGGAGGTCTTACCTGGGGAGCGATTCTATTAAAACTTTAGTTAATGAACTGTTTTTACAGTTATTAAATTAAATACTCAGAGAAGTTTCAAATCAGACTGGGTGATGCAGTTGTAGGTGGAAGAGAACATTCACCACACAGGCTCATGATGTATGTATTTGCATTTCAAAGGGTAAACATTTTATTATTTTCTTAAAGGAGAACTATCATGGCAGTATTTGAAAAAGTACAAGCAATCATCGTTGAAGAACTTGGCAAGGACGCTGAAGAGGTGACTCTTGCAACAACATTTGAAGATTTAGATGCAGATTCGTTGGATCTTTTCCAAGTCATTTCAGAAATTGAAGATGAGTTTGATATTCAAATCGACTCTGAAGAAGGCTTAAACACGGTGGGCGACCTAGTAGCCTATGTAGAAGAGCAAACAAAATAATACAGATTAAAAATCATCTTCCTACCCTATGAATGAACTTTGCAGAAGCCTTGATTCCTAAGCCTAGGGCTTAAGCTGTCAAATGTAAAGGGGCTAGAGGCATTCACCCTTTTGTTGATGTAGCCTCTTCTTTCACAATCTGTAGGTTCCTTATTTCGCTAGAAGTTGGTTTTTAGAAAGTATTAAAATGCTAGTTTCTAGCATTTTTTCAGGGCATATACTTTGATAACCAAAACATTGAACTATCAAAGTATTTTTGCATAGGCAGTGGGATAGCTAATCCCGCTTCCTTGTTTAGTTAATTATTTGATGGTCAAATGATTAGCTAAGCAAATGAAGAATTGAAAAGAGGACAAGATGCAGACAAAAATAACAGAGCTACTTGATATTGAATATCCGATTTTCCAAGGTGGAATGGCATGGGTTGCGGATGGTGATTTAGCAGGAGAGGTCTCAAATGCAGGTGGTCTAGGGATTATTGGTGGGGGAAACGCTCCGAAAGAAGTTGTGAAAGCGAATATCGACAAGGTTAAAGCCTTAACGGACAGACCTTTTGGGGTCAATATTATGCTGTTATCTCCATTTGTGGATGACATTGTGGACCTAGTGATTGAAGAGGGCGTAAAAGTTGTGACAACTGGAGCAGGAAATCCCGGAAAATACATGGAACGTTTCCATGCAGCAGGGATCACCGTCATTCCAGTTGTTCCAAGTGTCGCACTTGCAAAACGAATGGAAAAGCTAGGTGTAGATGCGGTCATTGCAGAAGGAATGGAGGCTGGCGGTCACATTGGAAAATTAACAACCATGACCTTGGTGCGGCAGGTAGTGGAAGCTGTCTCGATTCCAGTCATTGCAGCTGGAGGGATTGCGGATGGTCACGGTGCCGCAGCAGCTTTTATGCTAGGTGCAGAGGCTGTTCAGGTGGGAACTCGTTTTGCTGTTGCAAAAGAATCCAATGCCCATCCAAATTTCAAAGCTAAGATTCTCAAGGCCAAGGATATTGATACGACCATCTCTGCTCAGGTGGTCGGCCATCCTGTACGTGCCCTTAAAAATAAGCTGTCAACTGCTTATGCGAATGCGGAAAAAGACTTTCTTCGTGGTTTGAAGGATAGTAAAGACATTGAGGAATTGGGAGCAGGTGCATTGAAGCATGCTGTAGTAGATGGTGATGTAGAATATGGATCCGTCATGGCAGGTCAGATTGCAGGATTGATTTGTAAGGAAGAGTCTTGTGCGGAGATTTTACGCGATATTTATGACGGTGCAGCACAAGTCATCAAAGAACAAGCCGCACGTTGGGAAATATAAGATACAAAAGCCGTAAAGCGAGCAAAGTAAAAATAGGAGGTTGACGCAGGGGTCGATGCCCCAAGGAAGCCTATCTTTTTTACACAGCTCGTAGGCTGTGTTCAGTTAAACCAAGCTACAAAAGCCGTAAAGCGAGCAAAGTAAAAATAGGCGGCCGAGCAGAAGTTGCTTGCAACTTCGTTGCGAGACCCCTGCGAGGCTAGCTAGGCTAGTCACAAATGAAATGGAGGGAATAGCCAGCTAGCTACCGCTAATACACTGTATTTCAACCCATTTCTGTTACGGTCTTTTTTACACAGCTCGTAGGCTGTGTTCAATTAAGATACGAGAGCGTTTGACACGAGTTTCACTCGTTTTATTTCCAATCTTTAACAGTCTATCCTTAGACTGTTAAAGCACAAAGTGTACCAAGAGAAGAAACTCTCCACTGGATAGTTTCTTCCGTATCCGTAAGTGAACAAAGTTCGCAACGGCTACACCAAAATAGGAAATCTGACGAAGATTTATCCCTAAAGGGATTCTCAGCTGTAATCGGCTAAAGCCGAAACAGCTGCCTATCTTTTTTACACAGCTCTTAGTCCGAACTCAATTATAACAAGATACAAAGCCCGTTAAAAACTCAAAGCGAAAACTAGAAGATAATTGGAAGTTGGAAATCAGGAAACGGAATTTCCACAATCGTTGAAGTCATAAAAGGCAAAGGAAATGAATATAATATTCGCATAGTTACAGAAAAAATGACAAGGAGCGGAGGATAAAATGACAAAAAGAGCTTATTTATTTGCTGGTCAAGGGACCCAATATTTGGGTATGGGTCGGGACTTGTATGATCAGTATGAAATTGTAAGAAGAACGTTTGATGAGGCGACAAGTGTCCTTGGTTATGATATCCGAGAGCTGATTGACTCAGATGAAAAGAAACTCAATCAGACCCGCTATACTCAGCCTGCTATTTTAACATTGTCGGTTGCGATTTGGCGTTTGCTGGAAGAAAAGGGAGTAAGGGCGGACATGGTGGCTGGCTTATCTCTTGGAGAGTATAGCGCCTTAGTGGCTTCAGGTGCCTTGGGATTTAAAGAGGCAGTTGACTTGGTGGCGAAGCGTGGGGAATATATGGAGATGGCTGCTCCAGCAGGTAGTGGGAAAATGGTTGCCGTGCTAAATACTGATGTGGCGATCATTGAAAGAGCCTGTCAGGCTGCATCAGGCTATGGAATTGTAGCGCCTGCCAACTATAACACTCCTAGTCAAATTGTGATTGGTGGTGAAGTTGCTGCAGTTGACGAGGCGGTTACTTTACTAAAAGATGCGGGTGTGAAGCGGATGATTCCGCTCAATGTATCAGGTCCCTTTCATACGGCTTTATTGCAACCTGCTTCAGAGCGTTTAGAGAAAGCCCTAGCAAGGATTTCCTTTCAAGACTTTGCCATTCCCTTGGTTGGCAATACCCTTGCCCAAGTCATGACCAAGGAGGAGATTGTCCCCCTTTTGACCCGCCAAGTGATGGAGCCGGTTCGTTTTTATGAGGGGATTGCCTGCTTGCAAGAAGCAGGTATAACAGACTTTATTGAAATTGGTCCGGGAACAGTTTTATCAGGATTTTTAAAAAAAATAGACCGTTCAGTAAGTACCAAACAGGTCGAAAATCTCGCTACGTTTGAAGCGTTGATGATGGAGGAATAAAAGATGGAAGTAAAGGGAAAAAACGTATTGATTACAGGCTCTAGTCGAGGCATTGGTCTGGGGATTGCCCATGGGTTTGCAAGGCAAGGTGCCAATGTCATTTTAAACAGTCGAACGAACATTACAGAAGAAGTCTTGAAGAGTTTTGCTGGTTACGGTGTTGAGGTTCATGTGGTGATCGGAGATGTTTCTGATCAAGCAGATGCCAAGCGCATGGTTGGACAAGCAGTTGAGCTTGCAGGGTCTGTTGATATCCTCGTCAATAATGCAGGGATTACCAAAGATGGTCTAGCGCTTCGAATGTCAGAAGATGACTTTGAAGCAGTGCTAAAGGTCAATCTAACCGGAACCTTTAACATGACACAGGCTGTTTTGAAACCGATGACGAAGGCAAAGAGTGGGGCTATTATCAACCTGTCTAGTGTTTCAGGATTGATAGGAAATGCCGGTCAAGCGAATTATGCAGCTTCTAAGGCGGGGGTCATTGGCTTTACCAAATCCATTGCTCGTGAGGTAGCAGGACGCAATGTCCGTGTCAACGCGATTGCACCAGGCTTCATCGAGTCGGATATGACAGCTGTATTACCAGATAAAATGAAAGAAGCCATGCTGGGACACATTCCGATGAAACGCTTTGGTCAAGCACAAGAAGTAGCAGAAGTCGCTGTTTTCCTAGCCCGCCAAGAGTACCTTACCGGGCAAGTCATCGCTATTGATGGCGGCTTAACGATGCAATAAAGGAGCAAGATATGACAACAAACCGTGTAGTAGTAACAGGATACGGCTTAACCTCGCCGATTGGCAATACGCCTGAGGAATTTTGGAATAGCTTAAAGAATGGAAAAATTGGGATTGCACCCATTACCAAATTTGATACAAGTGACTATAGTGTCCACAATGCAGCAGAAGTGACGGATTTTCCTTTTGATAAGTATTTTGTCAAAAAAGATATGAATCGCTATGATCTCTACTCTCTTTATGCCATGTATGCAGCCCATGAAGCAATTGCCAACGCAGGTCTAGAGACAGCTAGCCTTGACCATGATCGTTTTGGTGTGGTTTTATCAACTGGTATCGGTGGAATTAAGGAAATCGAAGAGCAGGTTGAAAAGATGAATACCAAAGGAGCCAAGCGTATTCGCCCAATGGCCCTTCCTAAGGCTCTGCCTAATATGGCTGCTGGAAATATTGCGATGCAGGTGGGAGCAAATGGTATTTGTAAATGTGTGATTACTGCCTGCGCTTCTTCAAATGATGCCATTGGTGAAGCGTTTCGCGAAATCAAATTCGGCTTTCAAGACATTATCTTAGCCGGAGGTTCAGAAGCCGCGATTACCCCCTTTGCTATCGGTGGTTTCCAAGCCTTGACAGCCTTATCCACTACGGAAGATCCACTCAGAGCTTCCATTCCCTTTGATAAGGATCGCAATGGTTTTGTGATGGGAGAAGGAGGAGCTGTTCTGGTTTTGGAGAGCCTGGAGCATGCGGAAAAACGTGGGGCGACTATATTAGCTGAAATTGTTGGTTATGGAAATACCTGCGATGCTTACCATATGACCTCTCCTCATCCAGAAGGTCTCGGTGCCATCAAGGCTATGAAGTTGGCGCTTGCTGAAGCTAGTCTTACACCGCAAGAGATTGATTACATCAATGCCCATGGAACCTCTACTCCAGCCAATGAAAAGGGAGAGAGCCAAGCAATTGTAGCAGTATTTGGTAGAGAGACTCCTGTTTCTTCTACCAAGTCTTACACGGGACACTTGTTAGGTGCTGCAGGTGCGATAGAGGCGGTTGCGGTAATTGAGGCGATGCGTCATTCTTACGCTCCAAAAACAGCAGGCACTCAAGAATTATCGGATGATATTGAGGCAGATGTTATTTACGGTCAAGGTCGTGACATGGAGATTCGCTATGCCCTGTCGAACACCTTTGGCTTTGGTGGGCATAATGCAGTCCTTGCCTTTAAACGTTGGGAGGTTTAAGTGAACAATACAGAAATTAAGGATTTGATGAGCCAATTTGACCAGTCAAGCCTACGTGAATTTTCATATACAGATGATGGTGTTCAACTTGTTTTCAGCAAAAATGAACACAGGGCTGAAGCGGTGAGACCTGTAGCAAGTTCCGTTGACGTGCCAGAAGCAGTCGGAACTCCTCAAGCGCAAGCTATGCCAGCAGCTACACTTGATATAGCTAGCCAAGGGACAGTGGTTGAAAGTCCACTTGTAGGGGTGGCTTATTTGTCCCCTTCACCAGATAAAGCAGCCTTTGTCTCTGTCGGTGATACGGTTCAAAAAGGGCAGACGGTGATGATTATCGAGGCGATGAAGGTCATGAATGAAATTCCTGCATCGTGTGATGGTAAGGTTGCAGAGATCTTGGTTGCAAATGAAGATGTGGTTGAATTTGGACAGGGGTTGGTACGGATTGTATGATAGATATTCAAGAAATAAAAGAGGCCCTTCCACACCGTTATCCCATGCTTTTGGTGGATCGGGTGTTGGAAGTCAAGGAAGATGAGATTGTTGCCCTTAAAAATGTGACCATCAACGAGCCGTTCTTTAATGGTCATTTTCCAAACTATTCTGTTATGCCTGGGGTTCTGATTATGGAGGCTCTGGCACAGACAGCAGGTGTATTAGAATTATCAAAAGAAGAAAATAAGGGCAAGCTGGTCTTTTATGCAGGCATGGACAAGGTTAAATTTAAAAAGCAGGTCGTGCCGGGTGATCAGCTGATTATGACGGCTCGTTTTGTCAAACGTCGCGGTAGGATTGCGGTTGTAGAAGCCAAGGCAGAAGTAGACGGAAAGATAGCAGCTAGTGGCATTTTGACCTTTGCTATTGGGAGTTAAAAGAAAGAGGGAGAGCATGTTTCGGAAAATACTGATAGCCAATCGTGGAGAGATTGCCGTGCGCATCATTCGAGCAGCGCGTGAATTAGGGATTGCAACGGTGGCGGTTTATTCAACAGCTGATAGAGAAGCTCTCCATACAATCTTGGCAGACGAGGCGATTTGCATTGGTCCAGCCAGATCGAAAGATTCCTATTTGAACATGAATGCCATTATTTCTGCAGCAGTTGTTACAGGAGCAGAAGCGATCCACCCGGGCTTTGGTTTTTTAAGTGAAAACTCAACCTTTGCAACCCTCTGTAAGGAAGTGGGCATCACATTTATCGGGCCGTCCGGAGAGGTCATGGACATGATGGGGGATAAAATCAATGCTCGTAAGCAGATGATTCAGGCAAATGTTCCAGTTATACCGGGTTCTGATGGGGAGATGATGACTGCAGACGAGGCACTTGCTATTGCAGCAGCAATAGGCTATCCTGTCATGCTCAAGGCTTCAGCTGGTGGTGGTGGAAAAGGGATTCGCAAGGTAGAAAAAGCGGAGGATTTAGTATCAGCCTTTGAATCTGCCTCAAGTGAAGCCAAGGCTGCTTTTGGCAATGGGGCTATGTATTTGGAACGCGTCATCTATCCTGCAAGACATATCGAAGTTCAGATTTTGGCGGATCAATATGGTCATGTTGTACATCTGGGTGAGCGGGATTGCTCGCTTCAGCGTAACAATCAAAAGGTACTGGAAGAAGCCCCCTCTATTGCCATCGGACAAACTCTTCGTGAAAAAATTGGTCAGGCAGCAGTACGGGCAGCAGTGGCAGTCGGCTATGAAAATGCAGGGACCATCGAATTTCTTTTAGATGAAGCAAGTGGTCAGTTTTACTTTATGGAAATGAATACCCGTGTGCAGGTAGAACACCCTGTGACCGAGTTTGTGACGGGTGTTGATATTGTGAAAGAGCAGATTCGTATTGCCGCAGGTCAAGAATTGAGCTTTTGTCAGGAAGATATTGTGATTCATGGGCATGCCATTGAATGCCGAATCAATGCCGAGAATCCAGCTCTTAACTTTGCTCCAAGTCCTGGAAAAATTTCCAATCTTTACCTACCGAGTGGTGGGGTCGGGGTGCGGGTGGACTCAGCTGTCTATCCGGGCTATACGATACCTCCTTACTATGATAGCATGATTGCCAAGGTCATTGTCCATGGTAGGAATCGTTTTGAAGCCTTGATGAAAATGCAGCGAGCCCTGTATGAGTTAGAAATTGATGGTCTTGTGACGAATACAGACTTCCAATTGGATTTGATTGGAGATAAAGGCGTGGTCGCAGGTGATTACGATACAGCCTACCTTATGGAGGAGTTTTTACCACGGTATCGTGAGGAATTAGACATACTGTAGTTCTCTTCTCTTCAGGCTGTTGGTCGGTATAAATGACAAATTTTGCTGACTTATGGATAGGAGATAGAAAGAAAGGCACCAGTAGAGCGTTTCTTATACTCTTTAAAAATTAAAAGGCTACTTCGTCAACTTGCCTTGGTGAAGGTTCGTTCTACCTTGGGCTTCGATTATAAGGAAATGAGCGGTGCTACTCTCATTTCCAACCTTTCACAATTCTTCATTGTGAAAGCTAGTTTACTTTTGATTTTTATTGAGTATTAACGCTCAGAAGTTCCTTTGGTAGGTTTTGAGTTTTTAATGGGCTTTGTGTCTTAATTGAACTTGAGCTGCAACTCGCTGAAAAAAGACCAATCTCATTGGTTGCAAGACAACCTGCTTCGATTGTCTATTTTTTCTATTTGAGTTTTTAACGGGCTTTGTATCTTGTTTGAAGGAGGAACGATGGCTCTATTTGGAAAAAAAGATAAATACATTCGCATTAATCCTAATCGGTCTTTGATAGAAGAGACGGCTCATAAAAAGCCAGAGGTACCGGATGCCTTATTTTCAAAATGTCCAGCTTGTAAGCGTCTGATTTATCAGAAAGAATTGGGACAGGAGAAGGTGTGCCAACATTGTTCTTATACCTTTCGGATTGGGGCTTATGAACGTTTGGCTTTAACGGTTGATGAGGATTCCTTTGAAGAATGGTTTACAGGTATTGAAACGACCAATCCTCTGGATTTTCCGGATTATCTAGAAAAATTAGCTTTCGTCCGCAGAAAGACAGCACTAGACGAAGCTGTACTGACAGGAAGAGCGAAAATTGTAGGACAAGATGTAGCTCTCGGTATCATGGATTCCTCTTTTATCATGGCCAGTATGGGGACGGTTGTTGGTGAAAAAATCACGCGACTTTTTGAATATGCCTTGGAGCAAGCCTTGCCTGTAGTCCTATTTACTGCTTCTGGTGGTGCTAGAATGCAGGAGGGCATTATGAGTCTCATGCAGATGGCTAAGATTTCTGCAGCTGTTAAGCGTCATTCTAATGCGGGGCTCTTGTACCTGACCATTTTGACAGATCCAACGACAGGTGGAGTGACTGCTTCTTTTGCTATGGAAGGGGATATCATTTTAGCTGAACCCCAGGCTTTAGTTGGCTTTGCGGGTCGCCGTGTGATTGAAAGCACGGTTCGTGAACAGTTGCCTGATAATTTTCAAAAGGCGGAATTTCTGCAAGAGCATGGCTTTGTAGATGCAATTGTTAAACGGCAGGACTTGCGGGAGACCATCGGTTTTCTAGTGAGATTGCATGGAGGAAAGAAATGACGGAGATAGCAAAAATCATTCGACAAGCACGTGATCAGGCTCGTTTGACTAGTCTGGATTATGCTCGCCTGCTCTTAGATGACTTTATAGAATTGCATGGTGACCGCCAGTTTAGAGATGACGGAGCTGTTATCGGTGGTGTCGGTTTTTTGGGTGATGTACCTATCACGGTAGTGGGGATTCAAAAGGGGAAGAGCTTACAGGATAATCTCAAGCGCAATTTTGGTCAGCCACATCCAGAAGGGTACCGCAAGGCCCTCCGTTTGATGAAGCAGGCAGAAAAGTTTAGACGCCCCATTCTCACCTTGATTAACACCGCAGGAGCCTATCCAGGAGTTGGTGCAGAAGAGCGTGGGCAGGGTGAGGCGATTGCTCGGAACCTCATGGAAATGAGTGACTTGACCGTTCCGATTATTGCCTTGATTATTGGTGAGGGAGGGTCTGGTGGAGCTTTGGCTCTAGCAGTTGCAGACAGGGTATGGATGTTGGAAAATGCCATCTATGCAGTGCTAAGTCCAGAAGGATTTGCCTCTATTTTATGGAAGGACGCTAGCCGTGCCATGGAAGCGGCTAGGCTCATGAAGATTACCTCCTACGAGCTTTTAGAGATGGGAGTAGTTGATAAGGTTATCTCAGAGCAGCGGAGCCAAAAAGAGCTTGTACACTACCTACAACAAGAGCTAAAAGCTAGCTATCAGCACTTACAGTCTCTATCAACAGAGCAGTTAGTCACAGAACGTTACGAGCGTTTTAGAAAGTACTGATCTTTTCGGTGCTTTTTATATGCTCTTGTCTCTGGATTCTCTCAAGGCTAATACTCTTTAAAAATCAAAAGGATACTTGGTCCACTTGCCTTGGTGAAGGCTAATTCTACCTTCGGCTTCGATTATACTCATTTAGTTTAACTTTTATTACTTCGACGATTGTGGAAACTTCGTTTCCTTATTTCCCACTTCCAATCATCTTCTAGATGAATTGTGGAAACTCCGTTTCCTTATTTCCCACTTCCCATCATCTTCTAGATGAATTGTGGAAACTCCGTTTCCTTATTTCCAACTTCCAATCATCTTCTAGATGATTGGAACTCGCTTTGCCGGACTCTACGATTGTTACTGACTATCGTCAGTATGATTTCCAACCTTTCACAATTTTTAATTGTGAAAGCTAGTCTACTTTTGATTTTTATTGAGTATAACACTAAAGGAGCAAGGAAGATCGTGATGACGAAATCAGGATTTTCCTTGCTCCTTATATGTTTTTTGGTCTATCGTTAGAATTGAGATGATATGGTTTGCTATGCCAGACCCTCACTTATGATGGAGTTTTTGCTATTTTGGTGCGATCACTTCAAGTCCACCCATGTATGGACGAAGGACTTCTGGAATAGTAACAGAACCATCTGCATTTTGGTAGTTTTCAAGGATAGCAGCAACTGTGCGTCCTACGGCAAGTCCTGAACCGTTCAAGGTATGAAGCAGTTTGACCTTACCATCTGCTTCGTCACGGTAGCGGATTTGGGCACGTCGTGCTTGAAAATCTTCTGTATTAGAGCAGCTAGAGATCTCACGGTAGGTATTTTGCGCAGGAATCCAGACTTCTAAATCGTAGGTTTTTGCTGCAGAAAAGCCCATATCACCTGTACAAAGAGTCAGAACACGGTAAGGAAGCCCTAATTTTTGAAGAATATTCTCTGCATTAGCAGTCATTTTTTCCAATTCTTCGTAAGATGTTTCTGGTTTGGCAAATTTGACCATTTCCACCTTGTGGAATTGGTGCAAGCGGATTAAACCACGGGTATCACGACCAGCAGATCCAGCTTCTGAACGGAAAGATGGGCTCATCGCAGTGAAGTAGATAGGTAAGTCTTTGCCGTCTAAAATCTCGTCACGATAGTAGTTGGTGAGTGGTACTTCAGCTGTTGGAATAAGAACAAAATGGGAGTCTTCTAACTCAAAAGTATCTTCCTTGAATTTTGGATATTGCCCTGTTCCAAACATGGAATCATGATTGACCATGTAAGGGGGGATCACTTCTTGATAGCCTTCTGCGATATGTTCATCTAGCATGAAGTTATAGAGGGCGCGTTCCAAGCGAGCTCCCAGATTTTTGTAGAAGAGGAAGCGAGCCCCTGTTACTTTTGCTCCACGTTCCCAGTCGAGAATACCCAAGTCTTCGCCGAGCTCCCAATGGGCCTTAGGTTCAAAATCAAATGCAGGTGGTGTTCCCCAACGGCGAACCTCCACATTTTGATCTTCATCTTCACCAAGAGGAACGCTATCATGCGGTGTATTTGGTAGGACGACAAGGATAGCCTGTAATTCTTCATCGACAGCAAGAAGGTCGGCATCTAATCCTTTGATGGTTGCAGAGAGTTCTTGCATGGCAGCGATTTTATCCTCTGCACCTTCCTTATTGCGTTTTGCCTGGGCGATTTCAGCTGAGACGGTATTGCGTTCTGCCTTTAATTCCTCAACCTTGACCAGGATTTCCCGACGTTTTGTATCCAGTTCCTGGATGCTTGTGAGGGTTTCAGTAGCTACACCACGATTTGCGAGTTTCTCTGCTACTTCCTTAAAATCTGCTCGAATGCGTTTGATATCTAACATTATTTCCTCCTATTTTGTATAAAAAACGCACCCATAGATATGTTGGAGTGACAAGAGCCACGGTTCCATCCAACTTCACATGAGTGCACTTCGTTCTGTATGAAAATATAATAAACGGTAGAATTTCATACCATTTGCCTATCTGCTCGCAACAACCGCAGACTCTCTGAAAAACGCCTGATACTACTTATCCGTTGCGACTATTATACTTGATTTTTTAATTTTTTGCAAATAGATTTCTAAAAAAAGATCCGATTGTTTGTAGGAGTGTTGGTAGTTTTACGATTTTTTCATTGCCGAGGTGTTCCCTAGCTTCTTTTAAAATTTTCCCAGAATCTTTGGAAGCAAAGAGGAATTTTCCACTATCTGTAAAGACTTGGAAATGCCGACTGATGTGGTTGCCAGAGACATTTGCCCCGATTTGTTGGACATTCTCCCAAGGGATCTGAATATAGTCTTCTACATTAGCATCTGCGTAAAATTCCAATGCCTTGTCACCGATAAGAAATGTTCCAACCTTGCCTCCCATTCCTAAGTAAGAGACCCCGCTTGTTTGTAACTCAACAGTCTTATTTTGTGATTGTGCCATAGTTTATCCTTTATTCGTGTTATGTTCATTATATCATAAAAAGAAGGTCGAAACCTTCTTTTTCTTTTACAAGTGATTTCCTTTGATTCAGGAGCTTCTTCTTTACTGCCTCTTAAAATGGGACATGTATGGCAGAAAACTAGTCTTGAGTCAAAGGGATGGATGGTAATGGTAGGCTCTTACATGATGTTTGCTACACGAGCAAGAATACCCACGATAAAAAGACCGATGATGATGGTGATTGGAGATACTTTTTTCTTCAATAACCACATACACAAGAAGGTGAGGAGCAAGTTCATAAGACCTGGAATCAAACCGTTCAAGTTATCTTGGAAGGTTGTGATTTTCGTCGGAGTTTGGGAAAGACCTTGTCCAACTTGTTCAAAGGCTTGACGGATACCTTCGCTACCGTTTGCGAGCTTATCCCAATGGATATAGGCTTCTTTTGCAAGAGGGACTTCTGATACGTTGAAGGTAAAGTTGATGGATACCCAACGTTGTGCGAGGACTGCAAGGATAAACATTCCAAGGATAGAAGCACCTTTAGTGATGTCTTGAAGGATCCCACCAGACATATCTTTTGTAATTTCAGAACCAGCCTTGTAGCCAATTTCTTGGGTATACCATAAGAATGCCATACGGATAAGGTTCCATGCGCCAAAGAAGATGATTGGACCAAGGATATTTCCTGAAAGGGCAAGTGACGCTCCTAGAGAGCCAAGGATTGGTCGAACAGTGAACCAGAAGACAGGGTCTCCGATACCAGCAAGAGGTCCCATCATACCGATTTTCACCCCTTGAATCGCTGCATCATCGATTTCTACACCGTTTGCGCGCTCTTCTTCAAGGGCAAGTGTTACACCGAGGATAGGAGCAGCTACATACGGGTGGGTATTGAAAAATTCCATGTGGCGTTTGAGAGCGGCTGCCTGGTCTTCTTTCTTGGTGTAGAGTTTTTTCAGAGCGGGGACTAGTGAGTAGGCCCAGCCCAAGTTTTGCATACGTTCGTAGTTCCAAGAAGCTTGAAGGAGTTGGGAACGCCACCATACTTTTTTACGGTCGTTTACGGAAAGTTGTAGTTTTTCTGACATTGTAAATCTCCTTTCTTAGTAGTCTTCTAGGATATCGCCGATTGGGTCATTAGAGGTAGCGCCTCCACCACCGTTTCCACCTGTTTTTGAAAGGTGAAGATAGATGAGTGCGATTGAAACCCCAAGGGCACCAAATCCGATCAAGGTAATTTGAGTAAGGGCAGCAAGTACGAAACCAATCGCAAAGAATGGCCATACTTCGCGGGTTGCCATCATGTTGATAACCATGGCAAAACCAACGGCTACGACCATACCACCACCAACTTGCATACCACCTTTGAGCCAATCAGGCATGAGTTCAAGCATAGCCTGTACCGATTCAGCAGGAATTGCAAGAAGAAGGGCAGCAGGGACAGCGATACGAAGTCCTTGAAGGGAAAGAGCGATCAAGTGGTAACGCTCAAGAGCTGCGAAATTCCCTTTTTCAGCAGCAGCATCTGCCCCATGTACAAGAGCGACGGAAGCTGTACGAACCAGCATGGTAAGGAAAAGTCCAGCAATGGCTAGTGGAATAGCAATTCCTTGAGCGACACTAATCGCAGCTGGTGAGAAGTCGCCCCCTTTAATCAAGATGATGGCAGCCGCAACAGAAGCAAGAGCAGCGTCTGGTGCGACAGCAGCCCCGATATTTGCCCATCCAAGAGCAAGTAATTGGAGAGTACCACCTAGCATAACGCCAGCAGTAAGGTTACCTGTTACAAGCCCAATGAGGGTACATGCAACGATTGGTTGGTGAAATTGGAATTGGTCGAGGATTCCTTCCATACCGGCAAGGAATGCAACTAAGACGACCAAAATCATTGAAATAAATGACATGATAGTTCCTTTCTTTTGATGAATATACTGTAGAGTAGAGTTAGAAATGTTTGTCCTGGCTTCTTTTGTAGGCAGATTGCTTCTTTCACCAGATGTTTCCTTGAGTGTGATAGGCAACAGAGCTCATTTTTTATCTAGTTTGTAGCAATCAATCGTATCCTCAGTCCTAGTTAGGAATTAGTGAGGTACGTTTGCCTTGTTGATGAGGTCAAACAAGTCTTTCTTCGCGTCGTTTGGCACTTTACGGACGTCAAAATCAACGCCTAGGTCGCGCAATTTTTCAAAGGTTGCGACATCGTCTTTATCCATAGAAAGTACGTTATTGATCATGGTTTTACCAGTTGAGTGAGCCATTGATCCGACATTTAAGGTCTTGATTGGCACTCCACCTTCGATGGCACGAAGGGCATCTTGAGGGGTTTCAAACAAGATGAGGGCATGCGTATTTCCAAAGCGAGGATCTTTTGCAACATCAATCAATTTCTGAATTGGTACGACATTTGCTTTTACATTTCCTGGCGCTGCTTGCTTGATCAATTCTTTACGAAGTGAATCATTCGCTACTGAGTCAGAGGCAACGATGATTCGGTCTGCTTTTGAGTCGGGTGTCCAAGCTGTTGCAACTTGGCCGTGTAAGAGACGTGTGTCGATACGGGCAAGGTTGATTTTTAATTTTCCGTCTCCGATAACTGTTCCTTCAGGAATAGCCGCCTGAGCGACCTTAGCTTGAGCCACCTCAGCAGCTGCTTCTACAGGGTTTAATTCTTCTGGAAGGGCTTTGATTCCGTCTTTTGACTCTTTGATGATGTTTGCAGCAACAGTGGCAACGCCCGCATTTGCATCCATCATTCGTTCTGTGTAGGCCTGAATTAACATTGGTAAATTCAAGCCAGTGATGATGGCGAATGTACGTTCTGGATTTTCTCCCATTACCCGGCTTGCTTGGTTGAATGGTGAACCACTCCACAAGTCGGCTAGGACCAAGATTTCGTCATCCGCATCAAAAGTAGCCACAGCATTGTTGAATTTAGCGTATAAATCATCTGGTCCCTCACTTGGCATAAAAGTGACAACTTGAACTTTTTCTTGTTCGCCAAAAATCATCGAACCAGATTGATGAATACCAGCGGCAAATTCACCATGGCTTGCAATAATGATTCCGATACTCATTATGTTTCCTCCTAAACATTTTGATAGTCAGTAAAACAGCAGATATCTCCTAGTACCTGCCTATCTAGATACTTATTTCTCCGTTTGCTGATCTGACTAAAGTTCTCTATGTTGCTGTCCATTGAGACAACATTTTTGAACTGTCTTATTATAAAACGTTTTCAAGTTTTCTGTCAAGTAGATATGTGTTATCTGTTAGTAAATTTTATAGAAAAGTTTCTGAAATTGGTATATACGTTTACATAGTGATTTACAAAAAAGTCTGAATAAATAGAGGTTTTGAGTACCCCTAAGATTGTAAAAATAAGGCGACAGAAAAATGTACCATCCGATTGGGTTGAGTAAGAAAAAAACAACTCCCCAAATGGAAGTTGTAGTATCTAGTCCAATAATAACTTTTGAAGTTCTTTGGCAACCCCATCTTCATCATTGGTGTAGTCTGTTAGATAGTCAGCATAGGGAAGGAGACTGTCACTGGCATTCTTCATAGCATAGCCCTTGCCTGCAAGAGATAGCATTTGGATGTCGTTATGCTCATCACCAAAGGCGATCAAATCTTCCGGTTCCATCCGATAGAGGTTTAGCAGATAAGTGAGGGCAGAAGCCTTGGTAACGCCTTTTGCACAGGTTTCAAGGATGTTGAGTGGTCCGCCCCAGGTATTGATTTCCAGTTCATTATTGAAATAGCAATTGATCTCATCGGCTAGGGCGTATTTGTCCTCTGCACGTGTCTGCATTAAAATGGAATGAGGATCTGATGTGATTCGTTCTGGCTGCATCAAGGTGTCAGGGGCGATTTGTTCAACACCCAAGAGGCTAGGACTAAAGCTCCCCAAATACTTTTGGGTGATGAAAAACTTATGTTTATATTCTCCGGCAATAAAGTCTGCTTCAAATCGTTCTTCTTCTTTTAGAAAGTCGAGTAGGTACTGCTTATCAATGAGGATATTCTGCTCCCATTCCCAGCTTTGGTCTGGAATATGCACGAGGGAGCCATTGAAGTTGATCATGGGAGTGGAGAGTCCAAGCTCTTTATAATAATTGTAGGCCATACGGTAGGGGCGACCAGTTGCAATAATGACTGTATGACCAGCTTCTTGAACCCTGTGAATCGTTTTAATGGTCTCCTTGCTTAAGTGACTATCCTTATTTAATAAGGTGCCATCTAAATCAAGGGCAATCATCTTTTTCGTCATACAGGTAGTACTCCTTTTTCAAAACTCATATGCTTCAGTATAGCAGAATAAACGATGATACGCAAAGGATAGTCGATTTATTTCAAGAAATAAGTGACAGCTTCGATGATACTCAATTCACTTAGGCTACTTAGAAAAGAATGAAGCAACCTATATTTGTTCGTTTTCTTCCTATTTAATTTAGAATCGTAGATTTCAAGCCCAGACCATTTTAAGATTTTCCTTGCTTTCTATTCAGTTCCGATTGTTCCATTTTTCGCTTTGTGCTTTAACAGTCTAAGGCTAGACTGTTAGTGGATACTCGATAAAACAAACGAAGTTTGTAACTTGCTGTATAAAATCCCTTTAGGGATAGGCTGAAAACCTCCACTGGAGCTTTTCACTCATCGTATTTCCTATTTTTACCGTAGCTGTTGCAGGCTGTGCCTGCTTTACAGATACGGATGCCCTTGGTACACTTTGTGCTTTTTACGCTCTCGTATCTTGGGTTAATTGAACTCGGGCTAAAAGCTCAACAATGAATAAGAGACATAACTTGTTTTATTGGCGGTAGCTAGCTGGCTATTCCCTCTATTTCATTTGTGACCAGCCTAGCTAGCCTTGCAGGGGTCTCGCAAGGAAGTTGCAAGCAACTTCTGCTCGGCCGCCTATTTTTCAGTCGGTTTTTTAACGGCTTCACATCTTAATTGAACTCGAGCTACGAGTTGTGCAAAAAAGATAGTTTTTCCTAGAACCAAGGTTCTGCGTCAAAACTCCTATTTTTGCTTTACTCGTTTCACGCTCTCATATCTTGAGTTAACTGAACTCGGTCTAAAAGCTCGGAAAAAAGATAGGCAGTTGTTTCGGCTTTAGCCGATTACAGCTGAGAATCCCTTTAGGGATAAATCTGCCTAGCTCCAAAGGTATGGCATACCTTTGGAGGTGGAGAATAGGAATTTGCAAAGCAAATTCTTACTAAACTCTTCGCCAGATTTCCTATTTTCACTTTGTGCTTTTAACGCTCTCACACCTTGATTTAACTGAGTTCGAGCTAAGCACTGTGTGAAAAAGATAAATCCTCCTAGAAGCTGACGCTTCTTCGTCGTATTTCCTATTTTCACTTTGTGCTTTTAACGCTCTCACATCTTGATTTAACTGAGTTCGGA
>NZ_JBUEQR010000016.1:0-15058 GCF_054968985.1 Streptococcus sp. 1F3
CGCAACAACGGCCTTGCACCTCTTGAAATGAGGAACAAGGCCGTCGCTTAAATCTTTTATTATTTCATTGTCCACTTGACAGGGAGCAGTTCAGTCACCTATTTTGCTTTTCCTTAGGCATAAATAGTATTAAAATTGTCAGATAATTGCTTGAAAATGAGAGAGACTATTGCTATAATAGAGGTAGGTTTTTAAGGAAAGGGAAAGAAGATGAAAAAACTTGGTATTCTATTATTCTCGTCAATGGCTTTACTAACAGCTTGCACAGCGACAGCACCCCAAGAGGATACAGCGCAAGAAAGCACACTGACACAGGTGGATGACAAAGCCCTAGATAAGGCAACATCTGATTACAAGGCTTTTGTAGAAGAGCAGATCAGTCAATTGTTGATAGATACAGAAGAGTTTGCCCAAATGCTCAAAGATGGCAAGTTGGAAGAAGCGAAAAAGGCTTATCCTGTTATCCGCATGGCTTATGAGCGTTCAGAGCCGATTGCGGAAAGTTTTGGCGAGTCAGATGTCAAGATTGATTTCCGTCTGGTAGATTATCTGGAAGAAAACAAGACTGAAGAAGGGTGGTCAGGTTTTCACCGCATTGAAAAAATCCTCTGGGAAAATCATACCACAGTAGGAACGGAAGCATATGCCGACCAATTGGTCAATGACATCAAAGAATTAAAGGCGAAAATTGCGACCGTTGAGGTGACGCCAGATATCATGTTGACAGGTGCGGTTGACTTGCTAAACGAAGTAGCTACGAGCAAGATCACAGGTGAAGAAGAGGTCTACTCTCACACGGACTTGTATGACTTTAGGGCGAATATTGAGGGAGCAGAGAAAATTTTTGAACTCTTTAAACCGATGTTAGCGGTAAAAGATGCTAGCTTGGTGACGACCCTCGAAAAAGAATTTAAGACGGTCAATCATCTTCTTGATGGCTATATGACAGATGAGAAGCACTACAAACTCTATACAGATTTGACTACAGAAGATACTAAAATGTTGGCTGAGGCAGTGACCAAGCTTGGTGAACCTCTTTCTCAAATGGGGATTATTTTAGATGGGAAGTAAGCAATGACAAAAGACGAAAAATGGTTGGACAAGAAAATGGATCGTCGTGAATTTCTCAAAAAAGCAGGTATAGGAGGGGCTGGGCTTGCGCTTGGTGCCTCTGGTGCTTCTGCTTTTTTCGCTAGAAAGATGACGGGTGAGAGTGCAAAAGCTGAGGGAGGAGAAGAGTTTTCTTTCTACGGGCAACATCAGGCAGGGATTGTCAGTCCGATGCAGAAAAATGTCTATTTTGTGGTGTTGGATTTGCATTCGACGGATAAGGCTGAAGTCATTCAGATGTTTAAGGACTGGACAGCTTATAGTGAGAAATTGGTAGCGGGGCAGTTGGTCAAAGAAGATACCGATAATGCCTATCTACCACCCTTTGATACAGGTGAGACCGTGGGGCTTAATCCCCATCGTTTGACCCTTACGTTTGGTATTTCTCCTGCCTTTCTGACCAAGTTAGGTTTGGATAGCAAGAAGCCCAAAGAATTTAGGGATTTACCTGTCTTCCCTCGGGATCAGCTCAAGGAAAGGTACACCGGTGGCGATATTGTTATTCAGGCTTGTGCAGATGATGAACAGGTGGCCTTTCATGCGGTTAGAAATTTGGTGAGAAAGGGGCGCCATGTTGTGACCATGAAATGGAGCCAGGCAGGTTTTGCAGCCCTCGGTAATCGTAAAGAAACACCGCGTAACCTCTTTGGCTTTAAAGATGGTACAGCAAACGGTAAAACTGAAGAAGAATTTAAGGAAGTGATCTGGTGCGATGAGGCGAATTGGATGCGAGGTGGGACCTATATGGCAGTACGCAGGGTTCAGATGTTCTTGGAAACGTGGGATCGAACCAGCCTCAAAGAGCAGGAAAATACCTTCGGTCGCTACAAGGAAAGTGGTGCACCTTTCGGACAAAAAGATGAGTTTGATGAGGTTGATTTAGACTTGAAAGACGAAAAGGGAGAACCAGTTGTACCGGTTGACTCCCATGTCCGTCTGGCTAAGGAAACTGGAGTGGAAATCTATCGAAGAGCCTTTTCTTATTCGGACGGAATTGATGAGAAGACAGGGCAATTTGATTCAGGTCTACTCTTTATCTCTTTTCAAAAAGATCCAGAGCAGTTTATCACGATTCAGAATAATCTTGGAAATGTGGACAAGTTAAATGAGTATATCATGCATGTCGGAAGCGGTTTGTTTGCATGCTTTCCTGGTGTAAAAAAAGGAGAATATATTGGACAAGCCTTATTTGAATAAGTTGGCCCTCCTCGTTGTTCTTGTGTTGACTTTCCTAGCTCCCCCTGTTGCTGCCGAGGATTCTTATAGTCATCTTTTTATCACGATTACAGATGCGACCAGGGCTTTGCAAAAGGAAGATTTGCCTGAAGCCGAGCAGTTGATCTCCCAGTTGCAGGAAGAGTTTACCCAAGTTGAAAACCACAGCTCTAAGGCTGGACAAGAGGTAACAAAACGCTTGGCAGAACTAGCAGCCACTCCGACTGAAGAACATTTGGTAGCTGTTTCAAAAGCCCTTTTAGACTTTGAGGCAGAGCAACATCCCGTTGATGTTGAGGCTGAAAAAGAAAGGTTGATGACAAAGCTTACTCCTTATTACGATCGTTTGCAGGAAGCCATTGATCGTCAAGATATTCATGCGGTCAAAGAGCAGTATAAAAAGCTAAATAGCACTTGGACAATCAATGAGCGGATTGTCCGTGATACTAGCACTAGCCATTATGGTAAAATCGAAACAGCCTTTTCTTTTTTGCGGAGTAGCATCGAGGCAGAACCAGTAGATTATAGCAGTATCCAAGCATCATTTGATGACTTAAAAGGAGCTGTTCAGGCCTTTAAGGACGGTAAAGAGCTAACAGAGGTTGTGACAAACCTAACCTTAAAAGACGGAATTGCCTTGCTAGAGCAAGCAGGGACTGCTTTTGAGGCAGGAGATAAGGCAAAAGGGGCTTCCTTGATGAAGGAGTTCATCACCATTTGGCCCAGTATTGAAGGAGACGTCAGCACGCGACAGCCTAGCCTTTATACTCGTGTGGAGAGTGAGGCACCAGTTATCATGGTGAGAGGCGATGAGGCGGACTATCAAGAAAAGTTGGCTCAGCTGATTATGGATTTGTCGACCATTGATACCTCTGCCAGTTATAACGCTTTTGATGCGATGCTGATCTTGCTTAGGGAGGGAGTTGAGGCTCTCCTCATCGTTATGGCCTTGATATCTACTCTTAAAGCCAGCAAGCAAAAAAGAGGGTTGCTCTGGGTCTATGGTGGGGCAGTCAGCGGGCTTTTGGCTAGTGCAGTCTTGGCGATTGCTCTACAGCAATTTTTCCCCACTCTTTCATCTGGTACCAATCGGGAAATCATTGAGGGGGCGGTCGGAATTGTTGCTGTGGTGATGATGATTGTCATCGGCATCTGGCTTCACAGCAAATCCTCTGTCAAGAAATGGAATGCGTATATGGAAGAACAGATGCGGATGGTAACGGCAAGCGGTAGCTTTATTTCGATGTTTGCCTTGAGCTTTTTAGCGGTCTTTCGTGAGGGAGCAGAGACCATTCTCTTTTATGCGGGAATACTGCCTAAAATTCGTTTCAGTGAGTTTCTATTAGGAATCGGTTTGGCATTTCTAGTTTTGAGCATCTTAGCGATTTTGATGGTACAGACGACTCGTAACATTCAGCCACACCGGGTCTTTTTCTACCTCACTTGGCTCATTTACGCCCTAGCCTTTAAGATGTTAGGAGTGAGCATTCATGCTCTGCAATTAACAACTATTCTGCCGAACCATATTGTAAAAGGAATTCCGACAGTGGATGCCATCGGTCTCTATCCAAGTCTGGAAATTCTCTTGTCCCAGCTCTTACTCATTGTGTTCATTGGCTGGTTAACGTGGAAGAATCGAGAAACTCATGAAGATTAAGCAAGAATTAACCATTGTCGAGCATTTGACCGAATTTCGGCTTCGTTTTATTTGGACGCTCTCCTTTTTCTTCATCAGCTTCTTGGTCAGTCTTTATTTTTCGAGCAGTATCTATCAGTTTTTAACCCAGGGATTTTCGCAGAAACTGCTTGTTTTAGGTCCCAATGATATCTTGTGGATCTATATCAACTTGGCAAGCCTCCTTGCCTTTACGCTGACCCTCCCTTTTTTGACCTATCAGGTATGGGCATTTGTTGTCCCGGCCCTTGAAAAGGCAGAGGCAAGAAGTATCTTCTGGTATATTCCGGCAGTATTTTTATGCTTTGTAGCAGGCTTGTTGTTTGGTTTTTATCTGGTCACCCCTGCCCTCTTGCAGGTTCTTCTATCCTTTGGAGAGGGGCTCTTTGACACCAAGTTGACTGCTCAAAATTATCTGACCTTTTTGCTGCATACCTGTCTTCCAATGGCAGTTGTCTTTGAAATTCCTGTTTTGGTTGCTTTTTTGACCTCCATCGGTATCCTTCGTCCACAATTTTTGATACAATATAGGAGACATGCCTATTTTGGTTTGCTGGTGCTTGCTGTTGTGATAACACCGGCCGATTTTACAAGTGATGTAGCCATGACGGTGCCCCTTCTCTTCATCTATGAAGTGAGTGTAGCAATCAGTAAGTGGCTCTACCATAGAAAAGAAAAAAGGAGAAATGGATATGGGAATCTTACGTGATATTGGAGCACCAGGAATCATCCTCTTGATTTTAGGTGCCCTCTTGATTTTTGGACCGAAGCGTCTGCCAGAATTGGGCGAGTCCATTGGCAAAATGATTTCATCTTTTAAAAAAGCCATGGATCAAGGAGAAGAAAAGGATAAGGACGATACAGCCAACTAGGCTGGGTGTTAGAAACATACAAAGAGTGGGGAATGCTAACCGCATGATTCCGCACTCTTTTTTTGCACGGTTTCTAGAGGGGAACTCCTTGTTTCAGAGAAAGTGATTCTTTTGGTTTCTTTTTCAAAGTAGGTTTATACAGAGGAGAGGGTGCTAGAATGTACGGATCACTCGATGCCTACAAAAGAGGAGGAAGAGTAGGTTATACTCTTTAAAAATCAAAAAGATACTTCGTCAACTTGCCTTGGTGAAGGCTCGTTCTACCTTGGGCTTCGATTATAAGGAAATGAGCGGTGCTACTCTCATTTCCAACCTTTCACCATTCTTAATTGTGAAAGCTAGTCTACTTTTGATTTTTATTGAGTATTAGACGGAATTATCAGAAAATTTAATATTTTGCTTTACATATCCCTTAAAAAGGCTATAATAGAGTATAGTTTTGGAGGTTATAAAGTATGAAGAAGAGTTTTATTCATCAACAAGAAGAAATTTCCTTTGTCAAAAATACCTTTACCCAATATTTAAAAGACAAGTTGGAAATTGTGGAAGTACAAGGTCCGATTTTGAGCCGTGTCGGTGATGGGATGCAGGATAATCTTTCAGGGGTTGAACATGCGGTAACGGTTCATGTCAAATTGATTCCAGAGGCGACCTATGAGGTGGTGCATTCCTTGGCGAAGTGGAAGCGGCATACCCTAGCTCGTTTTGGTTTCAATGAAGGGGAGGGGCTCTTTGTCCATATGAAGGCACTTCGCCCAGATGAGGACTCACTTGATCCGATTCACTCGGTCTATGTAGACCAGTGGGATTGGGAAAAGGTAATTCCCGATGGGAGACGTAATCTTGCTTATCTGAAAGAAACGGTAGATTTGATTTACAAGGCGATTCGTTTGACGGAATTAGCTGTTGAAGCTCGCTATGATATTGAGGCGGTTTTGCCCAAGCAGATTACCTTTATCCATTCAGAAGAATTGGCAGAGCGCTACCCAGATTTGACTCCAAAAGAGCGGGAAAATGTGATTGCTAAAGAACATGGTGCTGTTTTTTTGATTGGAATTGGCGGGGAGTTACCAGACGGTAAACCACACGATGGTCGTGCTCCTGACTATGATGATTGGACAAGCCCATCTGAAAATGGCTATAAGGGCCTAAATGGAGATATTCTCGTCTGGAATGAGCAATTGCAATCGGCTTTTGAATTGTCTTCTATGGGAATCCGAGTTGATGAAGATGCTCTGAAGCGCCAAGTGATGCTTACAGGAGATGAGGACAGGCTGGAATTTGAATGGCATAAGGCCTTATTAAACGGCCTTTTCCCACTTACTATCGGAGGTGGAATCGGACAATCTCGTCTAGCCATGTTCCTGCTACGCAAACGGCATATCGGTGAGGTCCAGTCAAGTGTCTGGCCACAAGATGTCCGCGATACATTTGAGAATATATTGTAGAAAACATGGATAAAATCAGTTGAGTGAGCTAAAAAGACGGATAGTTGTTTAAGAACCAGTATTCACAGTTTTGCACGTCTATCTAAGGTTCATTTGTAAGCTCCCTATCGTTTGTTTTTTCAACCTACAGTCCGTATTTCCTCAAAAAATGACCTTGATGAGCGAAAAATAATTTCTTCTATAAAAGCACTTTACTTGTGAATACAGGTGCTAGTCTTAGCTCCTTAGAGCTGATACTCCTTTTTGGAATATTGCGTCATCATAGGCTCTAATCCTATCGTCATTTAGTTGATAAGTGACCCAATAGAATATAGGAATGAGTGGATACCTACCAATAAGGAGCGAATGAAGGAAGTCTTTATACTCATTTCGTTTACCTTTACTCTGGTAGCTTGTAGCTATTGACACGAGACTCTCTCTTCTGGTTCTCCAGATGATTGGTATACTCATTTCGTTTACCTTTTATTCCTTCGACGATTGTGGAAACTCCGTTTCCTTATTTCCAGCTTCCAATCATCTCCTAGATGATTGGAACTCGCTTTGCCGTACTCTCCGATTGTTACTGACTATCGTCAGTATGATTTCCAACCTTCAACAATCATTAGACTGTTGAAGCAGCCTGCAGCTCGTTGCCTAGTACTAAAAGTAAACGAAACAACTATACAAGTGACAAAGAAAAGTAAAAAACTATACAAGTTGGGTGCAAAAGGTTATAATAAGGAATCAGATAGAAAGATAGAAATAGATGAAAGAATAAAGATGACGGAAACGAAAACAACAGAACAAACACAGCAACAGGCAAGTATGGTGAGAGGACTTGCTTGGCTGACAGCTGGAAATTTTATCAGCCGTTTGATAGGAATTGCCTATATTATACCGTGGTATTTATGGATGGGAAGCCACCGAGCAGAAGCCAATGGTCTGTTTAATATGGGCTATCAGGTATATGGGAATTTTTTACTGATTTCAACCGTTGGCTTACCGACTGCTGTAGCCAAACAAATTGCCAAGTATAATGTACAGGGGCGACAGGATGTCTCCTACTATTTGGTGAGGGAATTGTTTAAACTCATGCTCGTTTTAGGGGCAGTCTTTGCAGGGGTTATGTTTATCAGCTCCCCTACCCTAGCAGAGCTTTCGGGAGTGAAAGACCAATTAACGCCAGTGATGTATAGTCTGGTTCCTCCCCTCTTTATTTTCCCAGCCATGAGCATCATGCGTGGTTTTTTTCAGGGACACCATGATATGAAACCCTATGCTATTAGCCAAATTGTCGAGCAGATTGTCCGGGTTATTTGGATTTTAGGGGCGACCTTCTATATTATGAAGCTAGGATCGGGAGATTATCTTTCAGCGGTTATCCAGTCGACCTTTGCAGCCTTCATTGGAATGATTGCAAGTGTCGGTGTTCTTATTTATAGTTTACATAAAGAGGGTTTTATTGCAAAGGTGATGGGGGCAAAGCCTGTATCTACTACCATCGATTTGAAAGCCTTGATTATAGAGACGGTCAAAGAAGCCATTCCGCTGATTATTTTGGGGTCAGCTATCCAGATTTTCCAGTTTGTCGACCAATTGACCTTTATCAACACCTTGCTTGAGATAACGGACTTGACGAGGACAGAATTGTTGAAACTCTCGACCTATATGACAGCTAATCCTAGCAAGATTACCATGCTGATTATTGGTGTTACAACCTCGATCGGTAGTGTGGCGATTCCGATGATAACAGAAAGCTTTGTACAAAAGGATATGAGAAAGACAGCGACCTTAATCATCGATAATATCCAGCTCCTCTTTCTTTTAATCCTTCCTGCCATTATTGGTTCAGTGGTTCTAGCACGTCCTCTTTATAGTGTCTTTTATGGTCCTGCTGAAATGCAAGCGATCCACCTCTTTGTGGTCAATCTGCTCTTGGTTTTCATTCAGGGACTCTATTCCTTGCTAGGAGTGATTATTCAAGCGATTTTCCAAAATCGGAAGGCGATGGTGTATTTTTTCATTGGCTTTGCAGTAAAACTCCTCCTCCAATATCCAGCCCTATACTTATTTAAGGTCTATGGGCCTCTAGTGTCTACAGCGGTCGGTTTGACTGTATCAGTGATTTTATTTGATCGCCGTATCTCCCAGATTATTCCTATTTCGCAAGGTCGTTTGTGGAAGGATGTCTGCAAGGTTTTGACTATTTCCCTGATGATGGGAATGGGTGTTTGGCTGGTTGAAGCTGGTCTGAATCTATTATTTCCTGCATCGGGCTACGTATCAAGTGCGGTTCATGTGGGGATTTCAGGCTGTGTCGGTATTCTGATTTTTGGAATCCTAACCCTAAAAACGCGTCAGTTAGATAAATTGATAGGGGGGCGGGCAGCTCTTTTACGGAAGAAATTCCATATTTCATAGAAAGATCTCTTTCCTGAGATTTTTCTTTTTTTATCTGCTCATCAGACTATATAAAATGGAAATTTTATGATAGAATGGTAGAGATAGAATAGAGGAGTAAGACGATGAATCCAAAATATGAACGTATTCTTATAAAATTATCCGGAGAGGCATTGGCTGGTGAACGTGGTGTTGGGATTGATATTCCAACTGTTCAGAAGATGGCTCAGGAAATTCAAGAAGTGGCGGCTTCGGGTGTTCAGATTGCTTTGGTAATTGGTGGTGGAAATCTTTGGCGTGGTGAGCCAGCGGCAGAAGCAGGTATGGATCGTGTCCAAGCAGACTATACGGGTATGCTTGGGACAGTCATGAATGCCTTGGTGATGGCGGATGCCTTGCAACAGGTTGGTGTTGATACGCGTGTGCAGACAGCTATTGCCATGCAGTCTGTCGCTGAACCCTATATCCGTGGTCGGGCATTGCGTCATTTGGAAAAAGGGAGAATTGTGATTTTCGGTGCAGGTATTGGTTCTCCATATTTTTCTACGGATACAACTGCAGCCCTTCGTGCAGCTGAAATTGAGGCAGATGCGATTTTGATGGCAAAAAATGGTGTAGACGGTGTCTACAATGCGGATCCGAAAAAAGATGCGAATGCGGTGAAATTCAATGAGTTGACCCATCGAGAGGTCATTAGTCGTGGATTGAAAATTATGGATGCAACCGCTTCTACCTTATCAATGGATAACGATATTGACCTTGTTGTCTTTAATATGAATGAGCCTGGCAATATCAAACGTGTTGTATTTGGAGAGCAAATCGGAACAACGGTTTCTAATAATAAAGAAGTAAAATAAAGGAGATTTTATGACAAAGGAAATTATTTCAAAAGCACAAGACCGCATGGCCCAATCGCATCAAAGTTTAGCTCGGGAATTTAGCCATATCCGTGCTGGGCGTGCGAATGCTAGTCTGCTAGACCGTATCTCGGTTGAATATTATGGAGCAGCGACACCGCTGAACCAGTTGGCAGGGATTACTGTTCCAGAAGCACGTGTCTTGTTGATTACCCCATTTGATAAGTCTATCTTGAAAGACATCGAGCGTGCGCTGAATGCTTCTGACCTTGGTTTGACACCACAATCTGACGGTACTGTCATTCGTCTGGTTATTCCAGCCT
Source organism: Streptococcus sp. 1F3 (assembly GCF_054968985.1). NCBI lineage: Bacteria > Bacillati > Bacillota > Bacilli > Lactobacillales > Streptococcaceae > Streptococcus > Streptococcus sp. 1F3. The sequence continues at coordinate 9,880 of NZ_JBUEQR010000016.1, forward strand.
TGACGGAGGAAACACGTAAGAACTTAGCCAAAGATGTGAAGAAGGTCGGTGAAAATGCCAAGGTTGCCATTCGTAATATTCGTCGCGATGCTATGGATGAAGCAAAGAAAGCTGAGAAAGCCAAAGAAATCACAGAAGACGATTTGAAATCACTTGAAAAAGACATTCAAAAAGTGACAGATGATGCCATTAAGAAAATAGACCAAATGACTGCTGAGAAAGAAAAGGAACTGTTAGAAGTTTAAAGAGATAGGGGCGGGGGACAAACCTTTAGCCCTTTTGTTGCTTACATCTACCAGTAAAAATAGAGAGAATGGAATGAATCAATTATTAGCAACCTTTATCATCGGTTTGGTGACAGATGAAAATCAGGAATTTTACTTCGTCCAAAAGGAGGGAGTGACCTTCGCCCTTGCAAAAGAGGAGGGGGAATATCAACTAGGAGAGCCGGTCAAAGGTTTTGTCTATACGGATATGAAGCAGAAGCTCCGCATGACGACCAAAGCGGTGGTAGCGACCCGTACTAGCTTTGGCTGGGGAGAAGTGACAGAAGTGCGACGCGATCTTGGGGTCTTTTTGGATACGGGATTACCTGATAAGCAGGTGGTGGTCTCGCTGGATCTTCTACCGGATTTGAAAGAGTTATGGCCTAAAAAAGGGGACAAGCTCTATGTCCGTTATGATGTTGATAAGAAAGACCGCATCTGGGCACTTCCTGCCTTTCAAGAGGACTTTCAGCACCTGGCAGGTCCGGCCTATGATAATATGCACAATCAAAACTTGCGGGCTATTGTCTACCGCTTAAAATTGAGTGGAACCTTTGTTTACCTACCTGATCAGAATATGCTGGGCTTTATTCATCCGAGTGAGCGCTTTACAGAGCCACGTCTTGGTGAAGAATTACAGGTTCGGGTTATCGGCTATCGCCAAGTGGATCGGACCTTGAATTTGTCTGTCAAACCACGTTCTTTTGAGATGCTTGAAAATGATGCGCAAATGATTTTGACGTATTTGGAGAGTAATGGTGGCTTTATGACCTTGCATGATAAATCGTCTCCAGATGATATCAGGGCTGTTTTTGGTATTTCAAAAGGTCAGTTTAAAAAGGCTCTAGGTGGCTTGATGAAGTCTGGTAAAATAAAACAGGATGAGTTTGGAACAGAGTTGGTCAAAGTGTAACCTTTTTGGTTGATCATTCGTTAAAGGATATGAAGAGTAAGGAAAGAGAGGAGATGGAGAGTGAAGAAACTTGTAGTAGGTTGCTTGGTACTGCTCGTGTCAACAGTGTCGATTCCTACGTGGGCAGATGAATTGATGGATATTACACGGGCAGCAGGATATGATGTCAGTGAGGTCAATCGTCCGAGGTCGTCAATCATCATTGACGGAAATACGGGTGATATCGTCTGGCAAGATAATCCTGATGAGGTGCGTGACCCTGCTAGTATGAGTAAGGTCATGACGCTTTATCTGGTCTATGAGGCGATGAGCCAAGGTCAATTTACTGAAGATACGGTGATTACAGCAACTGCAACGGATCAAGCAATTGCAGGTATCTATGAGATCTCAAATAACAAGATTGTGGCAGGTGTTGATTACACGGTTGGGGAATTGATTACAATGACAGCCGTTCCATCTTCTAATGCGACGACAGTGATGCTTGCCAACTATCTTTCAAACAATGATCCAGATGCTTTTTTGGATATGATGAATGCCAAATCACAGGAACTGGGGATGACCAATACTTACTGGTCAAATGCTAGCGGGGCAGCCGCTAGATCGTTTCATGGTTATTACAATCCAGTGCGATATGATCATGATGCAGCGAACCAGACCACAGCAAGAGACTTGTCTATTCTGGTTTATCATTTTTTGAAAAATTATCCAGGCATTTTGGAGCATACCAAGGACCCAGTGGTAACGGTCAAGGCAGGCACTCCTTATGAAGAAACCTTTACAACCTATAATTACTCACTTCCTGGTGCTAAATATGGAATAGAAGGTGTTGACGGCTTGAAGACGGGTTCTAGTCCCCGTGGTGCCTTTAACTATATCGCAACGGCTAAACGTGGCGATCAGCGCTTGATCAGCCTGATTATGGGGGTCGGTGACTGGTCTAATCAAAACGGAGAGTATGATCGTCATCCGTTTGGAAATGCCTTACTCGAAAAAGCCTATGCGGATTATGAGTATAAAAAAGTATTGCCAGCCGGTAGACAAACGATTGACGGTCAAGTGTATACGATCCCATCTGATGTCTATGCAACCGTTCGTCGTGGGCTAGAGCCAGATTATTATGTCACTGGAGGCAATCAGTTGCATATTGATAACGGACTGGAAACCGTTAGTCCTTTGATTTCAGAAAGTGTGACTGTGGAGCCAGTTGAAGTAGTAGAAGAAAGTTCAAGGGCTACCGGTGCACTGGCATCTAGTGAAAGGAACCCTGTTGTCAAAGCTGCCGTTAATGGGAAACATTTAGCGCGTAACTATTGGTATGTCTTCTTGCTTCCACTTGTTCTTGTTCTAGGTGCCCTGCCCTTTATTATAGCAATTAGAAAGAGTAAAAAGCGCCGGAAGAAAAGAGAAGAATCTGTAACAGTGCGGTCACGCCGCCACCGTAGAAGATAAGTGAGGCTATTGTGAGAAAGAGTTTTTATAGCTGGCTGATGGCTCAGCGCAATCCGAAAAGCCATGAGGCTGTAGCAATCTTAGCGGACCTAATCTTTGAAGAAGTAGATTTTCCCAAACAGTCGGATCAATTTGATGAAGTGAGCCGTTTTTTAGAGGAAAGGGCAAGTTTTAGTTTTTCCATGTCAGATTTTGACCGCATTTGGGAAGACTATTTGGCACATTGATACGCATTCGTCCTTTCGTTTCTATCGCAAGATAGCCACAGCTGTTATCGGCTAAAGGCAAAACAGCTGCCTGTCTTTTTCGCACAGAGTTTAGGGGATATTCTATTGTAAACTGAAACGAAAAGACGATATACTCATTTAGTTTAACTTTTATTCCTTTGACGATTGTGGAAACTCCGTTTCCCTATTTCCAACTTCCAATCATCTGGAAGATTATTGGAACTCGCTTTGCCGTACTCTACGATTGTTACTGACTATCGTCAGTATGATTTCCAACCTTCAACAGTCCTTAGACTGTTGAAGCAGCCTGCAGCTCCTTGCCTAGTACTAAAAGTAAACGAAACAACTATACTAGTGATTATTGAACATAGAGAGTTAGGACAAGACCAAGGTTATTTTTCCTAACTCTTTTCTATTTTTATACTCTTTAAAAATCAAAAGGATATTTCGTCCACTTGCCTTGGTGAACGCTCGTTCTACCTTGGGCTTCGATTATAAGGAAATGAGCGGGGCTACTCTCATTTCCAAGCTTTCACAATTCTTAATTGTGAAAGCTAATCTACTTTTGATTTTTATGGAGTATTAGACTAGTAAAAAATGTCCTTTGGATATTTTTTTGATATAATGGAAAAAAGATTGATAAAGGAGCAAGCTATTGCAAGAATATTCAGTTGATATTCCTCTTTCCCATCCAGATGATATGCTGAGTTTATTTGGAGCTAATGAGCGTCATCTACGCATGATGGAACAAGAATTGGGCGTGGTGATCCACGCTCGGACAGAGCTAGTACAGGTGATTGGTGATCCCGATGATGTGGACTTGGCACACAGGGTGATTCAATCCTTACTTGTCCTCATCAACCGTGGCTTAACGATTCAATTGCCTGATGTAGTGACGGCTATTTCCATGGCAAAAAACGATGAGATGGAGAAATTTGTAGCCCTCTATGAAGAAGAAATCATCAAGGACCATTATGGCAAGCCCATTCGTGTCAAAACCTTGGGGCAGAAGCTCTATGTGGATAGTATCAAAAACCATGACATTGTCTTTGGAATTGGACCAGCAGGAACAGGCAAGACCTTTCTTGCAGTCACGCTTGCGGTGACGGCTCTCAAGCGTGGACAAGTCAAACGCATTATCTTGACCCGACCTGCAGTAGAGGCAGGCGAAAGTTTGGGATTTTTACCTGGAGATTTGAAAGAGAAGGTCGATCCCTATCTTCGTCCCGTCTATGATGCGCTATATCAGATTTTGGGTAAGGAACAGACCACGAGATTGATGGAGCGTGAAATTATTGAGATTGCTCCCTTAGCCTATATGCGGGGGCGAACCTTAGAAGATGCCTTTGTTATTTTAGATGAGGCGCAAAATACAACGATTATGCAGATGAAAATGTTCTTGACCCGACTAGGCTTTCACTCCAAGATGATTGTCAATGGAGATAGTAGTCAGATTGATTTGCCACGAAATGTCAAGTCTGGTTTGATTGATGCGACGGAGAAATTAAAGAGAATTTCCCAGATTGATTTTGTGCATTTTTCTGCTAAGGATGTAGTCCGTCACCCTGTCGTTGCTGAAATTATCAGAGCCTATGAACCTGAAGAGGTAAGGGAGTTCGGAAAAGAGTTAAAGGAGAAGGTATGAAAGAGATACAAAAAGAGGCTTATTGCTTGATCAAGGAACTACATACTGTTTTTCAAGGAATGTCTCAACCCTCTCATTATGATACAGTCAAATTTCAAGAGAATATTCGTGAAATATTGCCCCTGTTGAAGAATAGGAAGTCGGTTGATAATCCCTTACTAATAGCTCTTGAACGATTTTATCAAAGGACAAGCCTCTTGATGGGGATTAGCACCTTAGAGGTAAGTGAGGACTTGAAAAAGGCATGGCGGAGGTATGATCAATTTCATTATCAGCAAGTAAAGCCCAATTTAAAAGTATACGGTCCTGTAGGGATTCTGTAAAAGGTAGGGATATCATACTCTTTAAAAATCAAAAGGATCCTTCGTCAACTTGCCTTGGTGAAGGATCGTTCTACCTTCGGCTTCGATTATAAGGAAATGAGCGGTGCTACTCTCATTTCCAACCTTTCACCATTCTTAATTGTGAAAGCTAGTCTACTTTTGATTTTTATGGAGTATAAGTTGTGTTTCAAAAAATACGTTACAAAATCTCCTATCATTGATAGGACGATAGAAATAAATAAGTGGTTGAATGAGGTTCAACCACTTATTTGTTATTGGCTCTATAATTTCTGTAGTGGGTAAATCCACTGTAGAGATTATGGAGCCTTTTTGAGTATAGAAAAAAAGTCCCATAT